>CAYGMI010000009.1:0-5141 GCA_964351125.1 uncultured Candidatus Saccharibacteria bacterium
ACAATTATTTTCCAGCTTAACTTACGCACGGGCAGAGATAGTAATTAAGGATAGTATAGCTATAAAGCATTCAGAATTCTATCTATCTGCGGTACAGTAAGCTCTTGGTCCTCCATTCGGTGACTTATTGTATAGGTAACCATCCAAGAACCTTTGCCAATAAGTCACAGGCATCCTGTAATACACAAAGGACTTTGACATTGCCATGCCAGCATCAATGTCTACCTGCCTAGCTAGCCTATCTTGCTGGTCCTTACAGACTAGTTTAGTAGTTACTATTCCATCGATTGCAGGATATCTTTCGGCATAGATGAATCCTTTCTCCAGGCCATAGAGCCTTCCACTAACCGTATTACCTCCATCCCATTTAAGTCCATCTGGTCGTTTGAAAGGTGTTTTAGCCTTGAAGTAAGATGTCTCACCAACTTGCTTCATATAGTTTTTCAGCCAAGGCATTACTGCACTTACACCAAAAGCGTTCTGAGTCATCGGATCATTATTATTGTTTCCCATCCAACCAACTGTCACAAAATCTGGAGAATAAATTACAGTCCAAGCATCTGCATTATTTTGGGATGTTCCTGTTTTTGCCCCAACATCTCTACCATCCCATGATGCCTGAAAACAGTTGTCTAATGAATAGTTAAGCATATATGCTGCCCTAGCGTCTCCTATTGGCCTAGCTTCTGGCTTATGTTCAAATACCACGTTGCCGTCACGGTCTACAATTTTTCTGATCACCTCGTGCTGAACAAAGTAACCCTGATTAGCAAATACTCCATACGCTTGAGCATGCTCTATTCCGTAAACATCTGATCCACCTAGAATTACTGAGTGTCCGTAATCAGTAGAGTCGTTATAAGTTGTGTATCCAAATCTCTTCATTGTCGCCAAGTAGGCAGGGATTCCTACCGTCTCTAGTGCAGTTACCGCCGGTAAATTCCTAGACTCACATAACATCTTGGCAGCAGTAGTTTTAGGGCTTACTCCAAAGAAAGTACCATTCCAATTCTTTAGGTCGTATCCACCACCAACATCTATCGGCACATCAGGCAACAGAGACCCTGTATACAATTTCCCTTTGCGATATGCCTCATAGTAGCCGAAGGGTTTGGTACTCGATCCTGGAGACTGTTTCGTAGTCATTATGTTTACTTGAGGTGTGAACTTACACCCTCTTGTCTTACTACATCTCTCGCTACTTCCTGCATAGTCCTTAGACCCAACCATCACTAACACTTCGCCAGAATTTGGTTGTAAAGTAAGCATTGCAGCGTTATAACCTTTATAAGTAGATTCTGCAGACTCTGCCGCTTGCTTAACTGTTTGCTCAGCAAGCTTCTGCATATCGTAGTCTAGAGTTGTATAGATTGTGTATCCCCCTAGAGCTATCTCAGCTGCTGTAAAGTTCTCACCGTTGTTATATGGTCTTGTTAAAAGTAGTTGTTGAACATAGTCCACGAAATGACCCGCTTTCTTATTTGTGAATACTGGAGATTTATAAGTTAACTCCTCTTCTCGAGCAGCTTGAACTACCTCGGCAGTAAAAACATCATCTAGCTCAACATCATTCATAATCAATCTATTCTGCTCGTTAATATTTTCTAGATTCTTCTCGATCTGATCTAGCACATATAGCTGTCTATTCTTTGCTTGCGCTTGGGCGGTCTCGATATCAGGAAGCCCTAAAGTCGGAGAAGAATAAATTGGATCTTGAATAATCGAAGCCAAAATAGCTGCTTGAGCAAGCGATAAATCTTTTACTTGTTTACCAAAGTAGAATTCTGCACCGGCAGATATTCCGTAGATATTACTGCCCATCGGCACAATAGAAAGGTACTGCTCTAGAATCTGATCTTTTAGGTAGGCGTCTTCAACCTTCATAGATAACATTATCTCTTTCAGTTTTCTCTCTACGGTGACCTCATTGCCTAGTGCTGTAAGTTTTATTAGCTGTTGAGTAATAGTGCTTCCTCCACAAAAGGAATCGCTTGTGTCGAGAAGTGATAGGCTACATCTTGCCAGTGCTGCTGGGTCAAATCCGAAATGGCTATAAAAGTCTAAATCTTCTCCCGCGATGAATGCCCATTTTACAGAGGCTGGTACATCATCTAGGTTTAGAGGGTTTCGATAGTACTCATCACTAACCCTATATAGCTCTGTGCCTTTTCTATCTAGAATATTACTTGAAAGTCCGAAAGCATTGAAAGGTTCTTCCGTTTCTGGAAGTTCTTCGTTTAGAGCGTGTAAGTAATTCATTGTTCCAAAACCCGCCAATATTGCAGTGAAATAAAGCATAAACACCAAAAATAAAGACATTCTCTTTGTCTTTCGATGTCTTGATTGTCTTGCCCTCTTGGCTTTTAGTTTGTTCCGATGAGTGCGGCCAACTTTAGTTGTATTTACCTTGGTGGTAACTTTCATATATCTTCGTGGGTACCTAATACTCGAAGCTCTTTACTAGTAAAGGATTCTAGCATGCTACACGTGTGATCTACAACTGATTTATTCTTGACTTGCTACAATATTCGATATATAATGTATATATAAATTAAAGGGTAGAAAGAGTAATATTGTGGAAGACTTGATCTTTGAAGAAGATGGTTTTGATGTCGTACATACCGATAAAGGCGAAGAGCGCGGCAAAAAGTTAATAGTACTTGTTTTGGTTGCTTTATCTACGGGTTTTGCAGTTTTTTTTGGAGTGCCAAATATCATTGGCGTAATTCCAGAACCCCCGCCAGAACCTACCCCATGGGAAATTTACGAGTGTGTTTCGCTCGTCCCTCTGGGAGAGTTACCAGTCGAACGCGACCTTGTCGTTTTCGGTGGTGAGTATTGGGTCGATTATAATCCAGTATTTAACTACGCAAGTCGAGAACTTATTTTCGATATTGCTAACATCGATCAGTCTGAATGGGAAACCTTTCAAGAGATGCCCATATGCGCTCAAAACACCGGACGCAATCTACGTATCAGACTATTTGAGTAAAACCTGATACTAAACTGCTCTATGCGGCAAGATACGAAAATATCTTGCCGCTTTTTAGTGCCTTAAAGTTTGCCAACAATTGGATATTTGGCTTTAATAATCTCTCCACCTGCAATTGCCAAATCCTCAGAAGAATCTTTACCTGCGAGATAGTGATATCCTGCGCCTTCCTCATAGAACTTTCTACCTGCTGAGACATCGTACACAAAGCCATCTAGGCCAATATATATTGGCTTTTCGGGGTCGGTTCCATCAAATACTGCTAAGTCTGATTCCGTGAAAGTCTGTAAGCTCGGGTCAGAAAGTGCCGCCGCAATTTTCTCGTCCGTTACGGCTGACTGGTTTCGTTTATAGACGAAGTATCCAAAAACTAGTACTGTTATAAACATTAGAATAATTATCGGTATTACTTTCTTTTTACTTTTCATAGTCTATCTGGCCAGAAATAAGTTTTGATATCTTAGCAGTTAGACAAATGTAGAACGGGAATGTGTAAACCACATTCCCGTTCTACTATCTTTATTTTTAGGTTTAGTCTTTGTCTAAGAAAGTCAAAGCTGTTCCTGTCTTACCAATTCTACCTGTACGACCAATTCTGTGAATGTAGTCTTCGTAGCTGTTTGGCTCGTCAAAGTTGATCACGTGACTGATATCTTTAACGTCTAGTCCACGTGCTACCACATCTGTTGCTACCAAGATATTAATCTTGTTAGCTCTATACATTTCTATCACACGTGTTCTCTTTGATTGGGATTTATCACCGTGGATTGCATCCACTCTGTGACCTTTTCCATTCAAAATCTTAGAGAGCTTCTCTGCTCCACGCTTTGTCTGAGAGAAAATTAATACTTTCTCGAAAGACTGTTGAATCAATAGCTCATGCAGAACTGTTACTTTGTCTGCTCCTTGCGGAACTCTAACAACATCCTGATTAACACTCGCCTGTGGCGCTTGCTTTGCAGTCTGTACTTTTACAGGATTTCTAAGAAGTTCTGTTGCAAGCTTCTCTGCTTCTGGAGTCATAGTTGCTGATACAAATAGTGACTGTCTATCGTCTCTAAGCTTAGAGATGATTAATCTGATGTCATTAATGAATCCCATGTCCAACATACGATCAACCTCGTCTAATACAACGTTATTGTAGTCGTTAAGGTTAATGATCTTTTGCTGCCAAAGATCTTTTAGTCTACCTGGAGTAGCAATTACAAAGTTAGGATGTCGAGACATCTGTCTACGCTGAGGAACCATACTTACTCCACCAATAATAATTGTGGATTTGATATTTGTTCCTGGAGTTAATTTCTCTAGCTCCATCTGAGTTTGCTGAGCAAGCTCTCTTGTTGGCAAGATGATTAGACACTTTTGTCTAGGGTCTTCCATAATCTTGTTAACCATTGGCACTAAGAATGCTCCAGTTTTACCTGAACCTGTACTAGCTTGAGCCAATACGTCATTACCTTCTAATGCTGGTGGAATTGCAAGGTCTTGAATCTTTGTAGGGTTAATGTACTTTCTTGCCTTTAGATTCTGCTTAAGTCTTGGTTCCAGGTTAAAGTCATCATAAGTCTTGTCTTCTACGTAAATAGAAGGCTGCTCTACCATTGGCTGAGCCGGCAAGACATACATGCCTGGATGCATGTTCTTTGACTTAAATCTGTTTCCTCCACCTCGACCTCCACGGTTTCCGCCTCGGCCGCCGCTTCTTCCACCGCCAAAGCGTCCACGATTGCCTCCGCCACGGTTTCTACCGTAACTGTTGCCTCCGCGTCCTCCTCGGCTTCCACCACCGCGGTTACCGCCGTAGCTTCCATTGCTAGAAGAACTATTGTTGTTTGATGATCCGTCAGCAGATTTATTGTATCCACCGGATTTAAATCCGCCAGACTTTTTTGGGTAGCCATTGCCACCACCTGAGCGTCCGCTTGAACGGCCGCGATTATTTGACCCACCACGTGAGCCTTTAGAGCTATCGCCCTTATTGTTGTTATACATATTTTTTACGTGAGAATATCCTTGATAAATTAATTGCCCGACTAGGACCGAAAATAGGTTAGCCGAGAATTACTTTATCCTTACTTAGGAAGGTAGAACTATCGCCTGAAACTATTTTGCTTCAAATATTCTATATATAGTATAGCACGGAAATCGT
>CAYGMI010000009.1:5151-6203 GCA_964351125.1 uncultured Candidatus Saccharibacteria bacterium
ATAAGTTGCTATGTTACAATTATATAGTAAATAAACCACTTAAGGAGACAAGAGTTGAAAATCTTAAATTTTGAGCAGGGACCCCTCGACAGTAATACCTTGGTTATCGTAATCAAGGCTGAAGGAGATAGTGGAGAGGTGTCGATTCTGTGGGCAGAAAACACATCATTCCGCCCATCACGCGATCATGAAGACATGCTCTTTCTTACGGCTGATTATTCTCGTGAACTGCGGGTGGCTCATATACCTCCTGCATGGGAGCCAGTTAGCTGGCAACGTAATCCCTATGCAAGTTTCGAGAAGTTTGAGGAAAATACTCTACTGTCAGGACTCAGTCTAGCTGGTAGTACATCTACCCATGTTGGACTCGAAGAATACCCGCATGAGGAAGCTTGGCTAGTCCAAAAAGATGAGATAAAAGTTGTCTTGCCAAACCTTTTAGAAAAAATTGGGATATCTAAGACAGTTAGCGAGGTTGTGACTGACAGAGTGATTGAGCTAGTGGCGAAAGGCGATAAGCTCATAGCGAGCTGGTAACTTCTCTCTTCGCAGTGAGTATTATTTCGGGGCGTACTCATCGTACGCCTTTAATCTTTTTAGTCTTCGGTTTATTCACTATTCAAGCTATAATCCCCTCGCTATGGCGAATACACAACAATCACAAATTAGAAACGTGGCAATCATTGCTCACGTGGATCATGGGAAAACCACATTAGTTGATGCTTTTCTTAAGCAGACACATCTTTTTCGTGATAACCAAATGGAGATGGACCAAGAGGCGATCCTAGACTTTAACGAGCTAGAACGACAGAAAGGTATTACCATCAAGGCTAAACATGCTTCTGTAATGTATAGAGATCACAAGATCAACATTATCGATACCCCAGGACACGCTGATTTCGGAGGAGAAGTTGAAAGAACCCTAAACATGGCTGACGGATGTATTTTGGTAGTAGATGCTCAAGAAGGACCTATGCCTCAGACTAAATTCGTACTAAGAAAGGCAATGGAGACTGGACTAAAACCAATTGTAGTAGTGAACAAAATCGACA
>CAYGMI010000009.1:6213-9962 GCA_964351125.1 uncultured Candidatus Saccharibacteria bacterium
CGCGCGAGCGGCGGAAGTGCCACTGATTGTCGCAGTGAACAAAATCGACAAAGAATATGCAAGTCCAAAGAAAGTGGTAGATCAAGTAAACGATTTATTCTTAGAACTTGCTACTACAGATGATCAACTAGACTTCCCTATTTTCTATGCTGTCGGACGAGACGGAAAGGCATTCGACAAGATGCCAGAAGGTAATATCGCAGACGCAGAAGCCGATATTAGTGTACTGCTTGATGCAATTATCGAGACTATTCCTGCTCCAAAAGGCGAAGAGTCTGGGCCACTACAAATGTTAATTACGACTTTGGATTTCGACCCTCACCTAGGAAGACTATTAGTAGGTAAAGTTTCTAGAGGTAAAGTAACCCTAAAAGACCAAATTGTAGTTGTAGATGGAGAAGAACAAACAAAGGGACTGGTTAAATCTCTATTTGTAAGAGTTGGACTTGAATATCAACCGGCAGAGACAGCTTCTGTAGGTGATATTGTAGCCATTGGTGGAATTGATTCAAATGCAATCGGTGCCACAATTTGTGATCCTAAACATATCGATCCACTGCCAGTAATTCAACTTACCCCGCCTGCAGTGCAGGCAAAGTTCGAGGCAAATAGCTCCCCATTCATGGGTAAGGAAGGTAAATACGTGAGCGCAAAGCAGCTACAGCAAAGACTTGAGCAAGAACAAGAAATCAATATTGGATTAGAAATATCTAAGGCAGAAGCAGGCAGCGGATATATCGTTGCTGGAAGAGGCGAAATGCAGCTAGCAATTTTCGTAGAAGAGCTACGTAGAGAAGGGTATGAGTTCCAAGTTCGTAGACCAGAAGTTATCTTGAGGGAAGAAGACGGAGTTACAGTTGAGCCTCTGGAAGAAGTTTATATTGAAGTTCCAGAAACTTACCAAGGAGTAGTAATCACCGAGGTTAGTGAGCGTAAAGGAGAACTAGTATCGATGACAGCAGACTCAGGCCAAGTAAAAATGACTTATAAAATGCTTACTCGTAACCTTATTGGTTTACGTGCTGAGCTCGTAAACCTAACTAAAGGTACTGTGGTAATTGGGAACGAAATCGTGGATTACGTTCCATTCAAGAAAGAAAATGTAGATCTATACCGCAAAGGAGTAATCATCTCTACAGATACAGGTCAGACAGCAGCTTACGCTTTGAATACCATTCAAGAGCGTGGAGAGCTATTTGTGCCTGGTAGCGTTGCAGTTTATGAAGGTCAAGTTATTGGAATTAATAAATTTGATCAAGATATTGATGTAAACCCATGCAAGGAGCGTGAAAAGTCTGGAGTAAGAAGAAGCTCTGCAGAAATTACCCAGGTAGCCCTAAAAGCACCAAAAGAGGTAACTATCGAATTCGCTCTGACATTCATCAACGACGATGAAATGATCGAGGTTACTCCAGAAAACATCAGACTACGTAAGCTTTACCTAAAGCCACATGAACGTGTATGGGCAAAGCGTGGCAGTCTTACAGACGTTGCAAAAGCTGGGCTAGGTAAATAAACTCCTAAATGGTCTATAATTGATCATTATCTGATCAATTACGCAATGTCTTCTGATAAAAAGTATAAATCTGAGTTTCTCCCTAAAGAGCCTTTCGATGCCAATACTGGTCGTACTTGGTACAACTACGAGATGGTACTAAGACTTCACGATATTCCTCAGGAAGAATGGAAAAACAAAGTAATCTTAGATGTAGGTGCTTCATATAAGCCTTCCTTTGATAAGAAGTCAGACTTTTATTTTCCCGGAGCAAAAGTAATTGCACTTGACCCAAGCTTTATAATAGATGGTGAAGGAGCATATCCCATTGATAAATATGACAAGTACCAAAAGAAGAATATGTCTGAGGACTTTGACCCTGATGTAGAGAGAAAGATAGGAGTTGTTCAAGAAATGCCAATAGAGGATCACTCAATCGACTATATTTTTTCACTAATGGCAGTCCCTTTGCATCTCACATCGAACCATAGAGGCCGGATGTGGGCAGAAATGCTCAGAGTACTTAAGCCAGGAGGCGAAATAAGAATTGCTCCTTTTGCGAATAAAGGCCAAAACACCTTCTATATAGAAATTATTAAGCGTTTTGGCTTTGAAGTAGACGCTTTTAGAGTTGAGCACGGCAAGCAGCCCCTTCCTAAGGACGTAGTAAAGGTTAAAGTTCCCGAAGATTGGGACGTAGACTATCTTCATGAGACCTATGAAGCCTTTGTAGGATATTTACGTCAGGCCGAACTCTATGCAGAAACCAATGACTGGAAAAGCGGATACCTCTACCCTTCGGATGATACAGACTTTGAGCCAAGTATCAGAAGCCCAATTCCAGATTAGCCATAAGCCAATGTACACTGTCTACATTCTACTCTGCGCGGACAACACACTCTACACAGGAATCACCAACGATCTAGAAAATAGATTGAAGGTGCATGCATCTGGCAAAGGTTCTAAGTATGTAAAAACAAGACTTCCGTTTAGAGTAATCCATACTGAAGAATCCGGGGATAGATCGAAAGCTCAAAAACGTGAATATGAGATTAAGTCTTGGAGTCGAAGTGAAAAAATAAAGAATCTAAAACTATCCTTAAACTAATCAGTCAGCTGAATAGTAATTTTGACTTCGTCGCCTGCAATTACACTCTCTTTAGTGCGAATCGCAGCCTTGAGCGGCAATACGAAAGTATTCGTTTTAGTGTCTGGAAATATAGATGTCTTCCATTCTGAAGATCCCAAAGTAACTTTTATGGGCAAAGATCCCCACCCTCTTTTTGCATGCGCAAATAGATCGTTAATCTCTGCCGACACATCTACGGGAACCGTAGCAAAGTGCCAAGAGCCTTTTCCTTGCCATTCCCATACCTTTGCTTTGAATTTAAATACTTTTGTGAGCATATAAAATTCTACTGAATATAATGAAAAAGCATCGCCTACGTAATCAGCGATGCTTTAACTTAGAATTTAGCGAACCCTGGATCTGACTGTTCCGTTGTCACCTAATTTGAGTTTTCCGGGCCTGATAACAAAAAGGCACAGCCCCCTTTTATCCATAGCCGCTTTAACGAATCGACTGACGATATTATCATCACCACAAGATCCGGCAACGTAACCACCAGACACAACACAGGGGTAATTTATCCAATGTACTTGTAGGAGTGGACGACCATTGCCTCGGAACTCGATATAGCTACCATCAGGAACGCCTGAAAAATCAAACTCCTCGCCATCGATCATGTTAAGCATCATATTGGCACGAAGCTGCTCTGCGCCAAGATGTTTCGGATCGATATTGAGTCTTTTAGCTACTACGGACATCTCCTGAACAGTTATTGCCGTAGCTTGGCGACCATTAAATAGAAGCTGTTCAGTCGAAAAGCTTATCCCTGCTGCCTTGAGCCTTTTTTGCTCTTGTACTCCGGGCACCTTTAGAAGTCCTCTATTCTTATCTCCCATGATTCCATCAAACTCAAAGTACAAAGCATCTGTTTGCTGATGACCACCTCCCGGAGGGTTTAACCCTAAATCTGTAACTAAAGAGTTCATCTCTACCACCTTTTCGATAGTTTGCGTTTTCTAAGTTGCAGCGGATTTTAACACGCTACTCCATTTCCCAAGGACTCATTAACTGAAAATAATTCCCGTCAGGGTCGGCCAATGTAGCAATCATCATCTGTGGCATATCGTCCATGCTGTATGGTTCTTTTACTACCACAACGCCTTCGACCTCTTTGATTCTATTAAA
>CAYGMI010000009.1:9972-28047 GCA_964351125.1 uncultured Candidatus Saccharibacteria bacterium
CAGACTCTAGATTAAGCATTACCCTTTCTGGCTGATCATTATTTCCTTTCACATCTGAGTGCTCACCGATATTAAATGCGGTTCCACCAAAATCCCATGAGCCCCAGCTTTCGTCTCCCATATCCGCCTTCTTTGCGAATACTTCGGTATAAAACTTAACCATTACCTGCGCTTGCGATGTGCCAACCATTATTGAATTAAATTTGACCATACTCTTTAGTTAACAAATAAATAATTATTCTGGATTATTTTCGTAGGCTGCTTGCAGCTCCTTTACTACTATTCTCTTCATCTTTAGCATCGCTTGCATCACCCTATCTGCTTTTTCGCGGTCTTTGTCTGCCAGATATTCTCCCAGCTGCTTCGGCACAATTTGCCATGATACTCCAAACTTATCTTTCAACCATCCACACATGCTTTCTTCCCCTCCATCAGCAATTAAAGAGTCCCAATATTCGTCAACTTCGTCCTGATTATTACAATCAACAAAGAAAGAAATCGCTTCATTAAAGCTAAATCCATGATCCCCAATTCCATCCATCACGATCATGTCTTGTTTGGCTATAGAGAAGCTGGCAAACATCATTGCCCCAGCATTTTCTTCGTCATCTTCTGGGAATTTGTTAACAGTTATCTTCTTAGGCTTCGGAAACACTTTCAGATACAGCTCCATAGCGTCCTCTGCTCTACCAAATTGATCATCTACAAACATTAGGCTAGGAGTAATCTGATTACGTTCAGATAAAGTAAGCTGCCATGATATGCCGTACTTATCTTCTAGCCAACCGTAGCTATCACTGAAGTCATATCTATCAAGCTCTATTAAGGCTTCTCCTCCTTCGATTAGCTTCTTCCAGTATTCTTTGACTTCCTCGATGGTATTTAGTTCAACGTAAAATGACGTAGCTGGTGTATATTCAAACAAAGGACCAGCGTCAAAAGCCCTGAAATTTTGATTGAAGAGTCTAAATTCAGCCATCATTACTTTACCACCAAGTTCTGGCTCGTGTTCAGGGTACTTCTGCAAGAAGTTTAGCTCTGAATCTTTGAATACCTCAGTATAGAAATCTATTGCTTCTTCGGTGTTATCACCAAACCAAAGCAACGGGGTGATCTTATTCATATATCTAGTTAAAGACTAAATTATTTAAGACTGAGGTAGTCAGAGAGCCTTTCTAGACTTGAGTTCCAATTCTCGGCAACTCCCATTTGCTCATGTTTTTGTTCATCTTCTTGAGTAGAGTGATTTATTTGGATGGTTAGCATTGACCCGTCTTGTACATCCTTGAATAGTACTGTAGTAACGATACCTTTTGGTAGCTCAGGATATTGCTTGCGATACTCACTGCCGAAGTCTTCTGTAATCACCAGTTTCTCGTGCTCTGAGATCTCTGCATATACGCCTTCTCTAGGATACTCCACTCCATCTTTATCTACCATTACAAACATCCATAGACCTCCGAGTTTAAAATCGAGCTGAATAACTTTTGTGGTAACTCCTCTAGGTCCCCACCACATTGGAATTTTTTCTGGAGTAATCCAAGCATCCCAAACCTGTTCTTTAGGCTGAGAGAAAGTATGGGTTATTACTATGCTGTATTGTTCTTGCATTATTTATGTTTGCGTAATTTTGATAACCCTTGCTCTGCATTAAACAACAGAAAAGCTATTAGCAGTAACAAAAGTCCTCCAATAAACCCAGCGACTACATCGCTAGGATAATGTACTCCTAAGTATACCCTACTGAATCCAATAGACAATATCAGAACTACTGCCAACGCGATAACAGCTGCCCTAGTCCAAATACCTTTTGAGTATCTGAATACGGAGAAAGCAATTAGGCTGTAAAAAACTATGGCCACCATTGAATGCCCTGAAGGAAAACTAAAAGAATCTTCTACTACCAACGGATTAGAGGTTGGCCTTGGCCTCTCGTAGCTAATCTTTAGAAGATGATTTACCCCAACACTAGATAACAGCACCAATGTGTAAAACAATGCTGTACGTAATTCTTTCTTACGAAACAACCTCCAACAGAATCCAACCCAAGTAATCACCAGAAAGTAAGTAGAGCCAATAAAGGTTGCAAAAAGCATTATCGCTGTCAGGAATCGCGTGCGATGTAGATATACGAACTCTAAATAGTCATTGTCAAAAGCAATTAACTTATCTTGCTCAGCAATACTGTCGGCGATTTTAAGAAACAAAATTAGTAAGGCGATACTCAGCACAGTTGCCGCTGCCAAAGTAATAAATTCAGTTAGGTGCTGCTTACGTTTAGTTTTCATCTAGAATTGTATCAGTATGCTTTTAAGATGTAACTTAGTTACATATATATCAACTACATATGCTAAAATTACACCGGATACTCATTGAAAAAAAGGTAGAACCTCTTGAACATTTCGGCAGAAAAATTGTTCGGAATAGGAGAAGTAACCCGGGAACAAGCCCGAAAAATAGGTGTTGAACATGGTGTATTGGCTTTCGCAGTTCTGCAAACCCCCGAAGTTTTGGATTTCACAACATACAATGTTATTGTGAACAACTCGGTGCGTTTGCCCCAACCTGAAACTCGTGGAGAGCACGACAAAGGCACAAACTACTTGATAGTCGCCGGCGCGAAGCTAGGTGAGATGATTCACCATCTACGAGACAGTGGCAGAACCGATGAAGCCTTACTCTTGCGAGGCGAGATGGGCTTTAAAGGTGGGATTTACTACCATTATGGCTTACACTATTTCGTCGCATACAGCGGCGGAACACCAGAGGAAGACCTGGTGATAGCAGGAGCGGCGATCCGGATTCTTGCACCAAGTTTTCCGAAATAAATGAGTATGAGACGGTCTGTTATGGGCCGTCTTTTGTTGATTTGGGAGATGACAGCGGTAGCTACTCCGACTGGTCAATTGCCCAATCAAATTCAATATTATTCATTAAGTTTGACATCGACTCAGGTAATCGATAAATGCATATACACAGCGGATAGTAGTAGCACCACCATGAATACCGCAATCATCATCCCTAAAGTTCTGGAGTAACCTTTTGGCCTAATTTCACCATTTAAATCCATCCTCCTAACAAGTGGGTATAGTTTCCAGTAGAAGCTAGCAATCGCTAGTACGAGTACGTAGGTAGAGTAGATCTTAGTTTCTAAATCAGCAAAGAACAAAATTACCAACAACAGCAGAATAAAAATCAACTTCGACCCTGCAACCCAGCTGACCAAATAGTTCGTTAGGTTATACATCTCAATGTTCGACTCAGAAACTGGCCAGGACTTAAACGCCCCCATAGCATTAGCCTGTTTAAGCTCTGGCTTAAAATATAGAGCTAAAACATTGGAAGTTTCCAGAGATATGAAAAGTATGATGGCAATATCTAAGACATTCATATACTCATTTTATTGGGATAGAGGGATATTGTACATAGGAATTAGGAAGTAGCCCATCTAATCTATTTGATACTACGAAGTTGAGAAGCTATTTGGAGAAATTATAGTTTAGACTTTTGACCCTAAGGGGTTGGATGTCGAACTCGCTCAGAACCCTACGAAAACTTAATGTATAATCAGTCATGACGAGGGCACAAATAAATAGATTCGTAGAGACTAAGGTCTATCCTATCCTTGAGACAGGAGACCCTGCTTGGGACAAACCACATGCACAAGCAGCCGCCTACCACATGGAGCAAATTCTTGAGTCTCAGAAAAAGCCTGAACTTGATCCTGTAGTCATGATTCTAGCTGCGTATATGCATGATCTAGGCTATTCAGCGTACTACAAGCCAGGAGGCTCACTCACTAAAGAAGAATATATGCAAGCAAAGAAGGGACATATGATCGACGGAGTCAGAATAGCTCAAGAACTACTGGAAAGAGAAGATCTTACACAGATACAAAAAGATAAAATCCTACATTTAATCGAGATTCACGATAATCTTAAAGAACTAGAGATTGTCGAAGAATTAGTACTCATGGAGGCTGACTCTTTGGCAGGACTAGATGTAGACTTCGTAAAACCTACCTTCACAGAGGAGGAGAACCAAAAGTTCATAGAATCATCAAGGAGAAATAGGTTTTCTAAGTTCATTACAAAGTACTCTAAGAATAAGTTTGAAGAACTGGTGAATAAAAGGATGCTGTACTACGAGAAAACGATGAAAAAAGTTAGTATTCTCAATACCTAAATTGAGATCTCAATGAGGATTCTTGAGTGCATTGTGTGACGCACTAGTCTTTTCTATTTTCGTTCACAAATCAAATCAAAGGAAGAACAATAGTGTGGAGAGACATTCAAAACAACATAACATGTTGTTTTGACCCCACGGGGAATCGAACCCCGATTTCAACCTTGAGAAGGTCGTGTCCTAACCGTTAGACGATAGGGCCTTTATGCCGCCTAGGGTGGCGGCACAGGATTATATCAGAAAGCCCCAGATAGCAAAAAGGCCAAGCTGTTTTAAAAGCCCAACCTTACTTGTTTTAACTAATCTTTTACTTTTGCCCACCTCCGAGACTACAAAGCTGTTGCAGCGGAAGAGGATCTGAAGCGTTCGTGAAGTAACCGTCTTCTGCCATCCTGGATATCATATTCCAATGATCACAACTCGGAAGCTGCCCAATTGTCACAATTCCTGGAAAAGAACCATATCTGCCTAATCCCCACTCCTGCCAATCATTTTGACTGGCAATCGCGATAAATACTGCGTAATTGTCGTACGTAGCATTTAGCTGTGCAACGTTCAGTAAACTCACAAGCTGTGAGTGGACAGGACCTAAGCTACAAACTGAAGCCACGTGTCCGATCAGTTCTTTAAACAGAATTCTTAGATCACTTGACCGATCATCGTACCCACCAAAAGTAATCAACTCGATATAGCCTAGGTAGCGTGAACGTAAGTCACGATCATCCATATCGTTCAGGAATGCTGACGAATCAGACGACCCTGGGATGATAACAATATCGGCAGAGATTACCGCCTCATCGAATATTGTGAACCTTGTATCCCCTCCGTACTCTGGAGGAGCTTCTGCAAAGTTGCCTGACCAGTGAACTAGCCGTCCATTGATCGGACATTCGAAATCAAACGGTCTGCTCGAGTTCGAGATGAACTCCCCGGCAGAAGTAACCTCACCTATTCGCTTCCCCAAGTATTCTTCTAGCTGAGACCCAAGGAATGCATAGGTCTGCTGGGCTGTCACTCCTGTGCCATTCAATATTTCTGCTTCATTCGCTTGTTCGGATTTCGGATTAAAAGCAATGAATGCTAGGAATCCCATAGCAAAAATTGAACCAATAAACGCAAAAATATATTGATGACGTTTCTTTCTTTCTTGACGCCGTTTCTTACTAAGACCACTTTTCTTAGCCATCTTACCTCCTCTACATATTTGATTGTTAAAACTATCCTATATTATATCATGACTATTGAGTCCTACTTCACCCCTAAAACCAAAGGGAGTCTAACTCCAGTCCTAAAGCTAAAACTAGGTGTTATCTTGGAGTACATCGCAGTAGAAGATCCTCCATCAAGGTTAATGGCAGTTATTACCTCATCCTGGAGTGGAGGTATTTCTAATATCAATTCTGCCAAACTAGAAAGGTCAATCTGCATTTTAGTAATCAAGAAGAATTTTTTTCCTGACTCTGTTACTCCCATAATAGTTCTTAGTGTTTCTTCTGTACCATTCAATGATTTCTCGATGAATTCAGTTTGGATATGGTTAGATTCTAAAATTAAAGGACCAGTTTGCATAAGGCTGTATGTATTCGAACGGAAATTTGTGGGATCGAACGTAAGTGCCCTGTGAATTTGTATTTCATCTACTAAGTGATCAATAACCACCACATGCGAAATCTGCACGTTCGGAACGTAATCAGAATGTTGCTCCCCCCTAATTTGAAGAAGCCCTGCATGGGTTGACTCCACATATGAGCCTAGAAAGTAAGAAGCATTTATAGCTAATTCATATCCTGCATCTAGTGATTGCTCTTTAAGAGATTGTGCTTCGGTGCTCGAGAAAGCTAATTCAAGAGGCTTATCAAACACAACTAACTGGTAGTGATTTTGAGAGTCTCTATACCAAGTATAGCCATCAGAGGCGGTGTTTACATATGCATCTACTGCATCTAGTTCATCATCTGGTAGGTTGTTTTCTACTACTTCCACAATACGATCAGAGTACTGCCTAAAAATTAGGACCCCTGATACTGATACCACTACTATTACAATTGTGAGCATTGTAAAAAATGTCTTCATCTGGGCTAATTATCGCACACAATCCTTATTCTAAAAGCATTTTTAAGCTTACTAAAATCTCTGAGACTAACCTGGAAATCGAAGAGTCTTCGATTTTAGACAGATCAACTTCCAGCTCTATCTGATACCTAGATCTTTGATTACCTCTAGAAGCAAAACTAACTCTTGTAAGCTCTATAACGTATAAATCGAACGAAAGTTGGTGTCTTTGTTTATAGATCTTTACCCCTTTCGGCTTGATATCTGATGGAATAGGACGTTCCCTCGAGATTCCTACTCTAAAATCAAACCAATTATCATCAAGCTTAAAGTCATTAACCTTATACCTAGTCTTTTTAATCCTCTCTATCACCTTGCCTTTTTTATTAGTTCTAATGCGAACATTGGATTTTAGCCTTTGCTCTGCGAATTCGCTTATAGATATCAATTCTGGGTACGCTACATCTAGCTTTTGCAAAAGCCTCTCGAACCTATCTCGACCTATATTTGTACTAAACCTATTAGACCCTGCTCTACCAAGACGAATCTCTAACTCAAAGTCGCCACGAGGCTTAGACAATAGCTCTACTATTGCCTGATGCAAATGCGTTTCTATTTCTTTCATGGAATTTTATTTATGATTACTCAACCGGCCTTTCCGAGCTTGTATGCGCGCCAAACACGGTTCGCATAGCCTGAATTACCTTCTGCTCGAACACATCTTTTTGACGCGACTCGAATCTAGTAAAAACACTGTTGGCTATATTAGCAAATGGAGCTTGCTTTTCAAGTGCTTCTACTACCGCCCACCTCGCTGTACCCAAAGAACCTATTTCTGGAGATACTTTATCTAGCTTCGGATCTTCATCTAGTGCTTGGCTTAGAAATTTGATCAAGTTACTCTCGATAATACTTCCATTGCTCCAGACACTTGTGGCTACTCTCATGTCCACTGGGAATTGCGATAGTTCTAAAAGATTTAGTCCTTCTGCAATTGCTTGCATCATCCCGTATTCAATTGCGTTATGCACCATTTTAACGTAGTGTCCTGCTCCAGACTCTCCAAAGTATCCATACCCTCGCTCAACGCAGGCATCTCTGAACAATTCCTCTACATAGTGAAAAGACTCTTCGTGTCCCCCTACCATCATACAGGCACCATTTCTGGCGCCATTTACCCCTCCGCTGATTCCACAATCTAGGTATTGAATTCCTTTCTCAGCGAATTTTGCTCCTCTATCTTGACTGTCTTTAAAGTGGGAATTTGCTCCTTCTATCACAATGTCGCCTTCGTCGAGCATGTCATACACGTTTCCTGGATCAAACAATAGACTATCGACTGCTGGTCCTGCCGAAACAAGTAGAAAGACAATCTTTCGACCCATGCCGTTTAACTCATTAATAGCTTCTGGGAGGCTCTCTCGGACTTCTAGACCAGCATCTTTGGCAGTATCTCGCTTCTCTGCTGATCTGTTCCAACCGATAACGTCATGTCCGTGTTCTTTTAAGTTAAGGGCTAAGTTCAGCCCCATATTTCCGAGTCCTAGAAAGGCAAGTTTCATTCTGAGCAGTTAACTATTTATACTACATAGATTAGCTTACTAGCACTATGGGGTGCAAGGTAATGGAAGTAGAGAATTATATTCTATACAAAAATACCCCCTTACTATTGACATAAATGCACTATAGGGTATATACTAGTTATAGCAAGTTTCGAATTAGATAAAATAAGGTAGTCAGATGAAACACATGCAAACGCTCTTTGTAATCGCTTTTATGGTTTTGATCTCCGCGGTCCCTGCTTTTGCGCAGGACGATAGCGTTGAGATTGACCCGATCACCGAACGTCTCGAGGAGGCTGGTTTTGAAGAAGGTTCGATCAGTATGATTCGCCAAGGTAACGGCTACCGCCCGAACTTGGACGAAGAACAGCTGATGGCGATCTTTGATGTTATCGTACAAGATCCGGAATATGCTTACTGGATCGAATACATGAACGATACTCAGTTTCAAACCCAGCTCAACTACCGTGATGCCTACAATTATCGGTACTCACTTGCCGACCAAATCACTATGGTGGTTATGTCAGGCGCACACCGTGACTTGGGCATTCGGTTTTGGTCAGATTCTCTGCCATGGATTCGTGGTACATGCGGTCAGTTCGCTGGCATTGCAGTCACACTTCCAGGCATTATTGAAGACCAATATGGTGAGACATTGGACGCGACAGCCCTAATTTTTGTCGGATTCCCCGGTGTCTGGCGTGAGCTGGTTGATGGTGTAGTTTCATCATCGCAGGCTTCCTGCTACGCCGAGCGCCCGTTTTCTTGGGCACGCTGGAATTATGACATCAGCGAAATCGGTAAGTAATTAGCGATAAATACAAATAGCAAAAAGCGCCGAACCGACGAGGGGAGGCGCTTTTTCATGCCTAAAATATTCTCTGCTAAACTGATTAGATGAAAACTAATCCTCTCGTATTCGTATTATTCGGTTCTACTGGCGATCTAGCCAGACTAAAGTTATTGCCAGCCTTACACGATATGTGGAAGGAAAACATTACTCCTCCAAAGCTAAATTTGATTTTAGTTGGAAGACGAGAGATGACTACTGATGAGTATTTCGAAGAAATCTCAAGTGCACAGCCTCACCCCTTTACAGATAAAGTTACGTATCTAAATCCTGAATACGTGTCGGTGGATTTTAATAATGCAGATGGGTTCACTCCACTATGGCAGAAGCTTCAGGAGTTTGAGGGTTCTGAAATTCTCTACTATATGTCTGTGGGACCAGAAGTTCTAAATCTGTGCGTAGATCGCTTGGAAGACGAGAGTTCGAAACAAATGATGGCTGGCAGAAAGGCAAGTATTGTTGCCGAGAAACCTTTCGGCTCAAGTCTAGAAGATGCGATGCAACTAAATAAAAGACTTGGAGCGATGTTCGAGCATCCATATGTATATCGCAACGATCACTATTTAAATAAAGATACTATCCAAGCTGTAATGAACCTAAAGGAGAATAATCTTTATATTAAAGATGTATTGTGTGGCGAAGATGTAGAGGAAATTCAACTAACAGTAACGGAAGAAGTTGATCTAGGTAGCAGAGTTAGCTATTTCGAAGGGCGGGGCATGTCGATAGATTGGTTTCAGAGTCATATGCTGCAGATTATGGCCACATTCTGTGCAGACGAAGGCGAAGAAGATTATTGCCGAGCCAAAGCTGACTTTATCGACAGTCTGCAAATTGTTCCAGGTTCGATCATAAAGGCTCAATACTCTTCGTACCGTAGTGCTTCTGATGTACCAGAAGACTCAAATACAGAAACTCTTCTGGGGGTTCAGTACACTTCCACCTTACCAAAATGGGAGAATACAGTTTTCAAGTTCATCGCTGGCAAGGCGATGGATAAAAAAGAAGTCTCCCTAAACGTCAAATTACGTCGTGAACACACTAAGCTGGGAGAAGAGTTTAAAGTACTGATTGACCCTCCAGGGAGTAATCCTCTTTTGCAAAATAAATCGGTAAAGGACGAGTTTGAAGAGACAATCATGAATGCGTACCACAATAGGACTTCTGCTTTTGTTAGTGTGGCTGCAGTCGAGGCACAGTGGAGAGTTACACAACAACTTCTAGATAAATTAGAAGGTATGCCAGTAGAGTTCTACCCCCATGGGACTTCATACAGTGACTTCTGCAATCCTAAGTCTAAATGGTGCTAGATAATTCCTGAATCTTTTAGCTCTTGAAGTTTTTCTTCGAAGCCTTCACGACCAAGCAATGCATACATCATCTGTTTACTCTCTTCCACTCCAGGTTGGTCAAATGCGTTTACTCCCATGAATTCACCCAGAATTGTTACTGCCAGCATAAATGCCATAAACAGCTCTCCTAGTGATTGTGGTGAGATTTCTGCGATTTCGAGAGTTGCATTTGGTCTACCTACTTTTGTGAGTGAGGCAGCAGTTGCCTGTTGCTCTATATTTAAGATTTCCCCGAGCTCTTTACCTTTCAGATATTCGAGTCCAGGTACATCCACGTGATTAATTCTGTGAGTAACCTTATGATCTTTTACTCGGATAAACCAATACATTGATTTGTCTTCACCTTGAGTATAGAACTGTAGCTGGGAGTGCTGATCTGCAGGTCCAAAGGCCTGGATTGGCATAATACCTTTTCCTGATTTTCCTAGAGACTCTGCCCAAAGCTGCCTATACCAACGTCCAAATTCATTTAGTTTTACTGAATATGGAAGCATCACGGCATTATCAACTGTCTGTCTATAAAGCAGATACTGCGACCAACCAATAAGTGTTGGCACGGCATCTTCTGGCTGTCTTTTGAATTTAGTAATTTGGGATTTTGCACCTTCTATCATCTCTTCTGCCTTGATTCCCATTGCCAGCGCAGGTAAAAGCCCTACTGGTGTTAGCACAGAGAATCTACCTCCAACATCTTCTGGAATTGTGAATGTCTTAACACTGTGATCTAGCGCCTCTTTTCTTAATGCCCCATCTCGCCCGGTGGTGAATACAAAATATTTTTGCCAACTTTGTGGTCTCTCTTTTACCATCATTTCTTTGAGGAATGCATATTGAGCCATAGTCTCCATAGTTCCACCAGATTTAGAAATGATATTGAATACAGTACTCCGTAGGCTAATGCGATCCATCAACCAAGAAATATCGTTTGGATCAGTTGAGTCACCATGAAATATTACGTTTATATGTGGGTTTTGCGTTCTAGCTTCTTTGGCTAATGCCTGTCTGATAGTTCGACCACCTAGATCAGAACCCCCAATACCCACAACGACCATGGTATTTATCCACTTGTTGCGTTTTAGGTATTTCTTAATTGAGATAATGTCTTCTGCAGCTTGTTTCTTGAAGTAGTTGGCATAGCCGTATTCGCCATCGTTGAGTTTTTGCTTTACCAGCTCAGCTACACCTATTCTTTTTGCAGCAAATCTGGTTTCAGTTTTTTTTGCTATTCCATGCTTACCAATGCGGTGCTGGAACAAGTTATCTAATTGGGCAGTGATCATACATTATTGTTACAGCATCCGACCGCGACGTCAAACGTCGCGGTCGAAAGCTCTGAGTAACCAAAACTAGTCAAGAAGGCTCTCACCCTGCATAGTTTCTGGTTTTTCGATTCCCATTAAATGTAGAATTGTTGGTGCTACATCTACTAGAGTTTCTCCTCTATCTAGTCTCTGCTTAATATCAGACACCAGAATAAATGGCACAGGATTAGTTGTATGCTGAGTGTGCGGTTGATTCGCTTCGGCATCCCACATAATATCTGAGTTTCCGTGATCTGCGGTAATAATCAGTGCATACTCATCTAGTCTGTCTGCAACAGCTTCATATAGTTTACCTACGCAATAATCTACAGCTTCGGCAGCAATTACTGCAGCTTGGTAGTTACCGGTGTGACCAACCATGTCTGCATTTGGATAGTTAATCACGATAAAATCATATTTATCTGATTTGATAAATTCTACTATCTGGTCTGTGATTTCAAACGCCCGCATGCTTGGCTCAAAGTTATAGTATGGCTTAACGAATCTATTTGACTGAAACATCTGCCAGTCTTCGTGTGAATACTCTTTTTCTCGCCCAGCATTCATAAAGAAAGTAAGATGGGCGAATTTTTCCGTCTCTGTAATGTGTAACTGCTTTTTATTGGCATCTGCTATTGCTCCTGCCAAAGTATGTGTAATCTCTAGCCTTGGGAATGCTACTGGAATAGCAAAGTCGTCAGAAACTTTTACAAAAGAGACATAATTTACCTTTTGCTTTTGCTCTAGACACTTACTTATCAGTTGGAAGGCTCTATCAGTTCGGTAATGAAAGAAAATTACTGAGTCACCGTCCTTTACTGTTCCTTTCTCGTCCAGAATACATTGTGGAAAGAACTCGTCTGTTACGTTTTGGTTGTAATAATAGTTGATAGCTTTTTGATAATCTTGATAAGGCAGTCCTTCTCCTTTGTAGATCAAATCAACAGCCTGCATTGTCTTGTCCCAAGCTCTGTCCCTGTCTAGGTAGAACCTTCCTTGTAGGGTGGCGATTGCTGCATTCTCAAAATCATATTTATCCAGCTCAGATTGTAGGATATCTAAGAATTCTTGAGCCGACTGCGGAGGAGTATCGCGACCATCAGTAAATGCGTGCACGTACAAATTCTTTACCCCTTCTTGTGAAGCGAGTTTGATTAATGCCGCAACATGCTCGATCGATGCATGAACTTTTCCATCAGATAGTACGCCCACAAGATGCAATGCATTTTTATCAGACAAACTTTTAACTGAATCAACTAGCTGCTGATTTGCAAAAAATGTTCCATCTTTTATTGCTTCGTCAATTCGAGGTAGATCTTGTTTTACAACAATACCTGTTCCAATCACCTGGTGATTTATTTCTGAAGTACCAAACTGTCCTTCTGGTAGTCCTACTGCTGGTCCATCTGCCTTAATTCGAACATTAGGAAACTCTCTCTCTAGTCTATCTACATTGGGAGTTTTTGCGTTTAAGATAGCATTGAATTCACTTTCTTCACCTATTCCCCACCCATCTAGAATGGCCAATATTACTTTTTTCTTCATAGTTTCTTGTTAATCGGGCATATTCTAACTCTTATCAGTATTTCTGCAAAATAGATATATGAATGATATAATTATGGGTATAGAGGATAATCAAAAGGTAGTGAAATGACTTTGAAAAAAGCTCCAAGTAAATCGGCTTTGTTTTTCTACACGGCAGACAATGAAGGCGCGCTGAAGGTAACCGGCTTATTACACATGAAGATGGTTGTATATAAACCTGGTAATGTAATTATTCGGGCTTCATGCTTTTGGCATGATCGTCCGAAAAGAAATAAGCCATCCGCCGAGCTTGCAACACTCGCACAGAAAAGTTTATTCAAACGGTTAAACCTTCGTCGCCCTTGCGACTTCTGCATTATGATTAAAGGGCAGGAAGCCGAATGGACTGTACCACTGGAACCCATAGAAGCAAAAGTGCATCTATGGGATAGCTTTGATTTTCATGGTACAGAGCTAAATGAAGATTTCATTGCTCACATCTATAAATGGGTGAGCAAGCGAAAGTTTTCTTCAGCCGGAAGGCAGGCGAAGATCTGGATGGGGCTGCATAGCGAAGTTCATCCTGAAAATAGCTGATATCTTCTCAACGCAACGGGCGGTCCGTACTTTGTACGTCCCGCCCGGTTTCATTTCTTAAGTTAGCTTTATAGAAGCTCTCCGATTCTGATTAGCTCATTGTATTTTGCAGTTCTCTCTCCTCTACTTGGTGCACCAGTCTTGATTTGACCAGCTCCAGTTCCAACCACAATATGAGAGATTGTTACATCTTCGGTTTCTCCACTTCTGTGTGAAATCACATTATTCCAACCTGAGTTAGAAGCCATCTCCATCGCGGCAAAGGTCTCTGTAAGAGTACCGATCTGGTTAACCTTAACCAATAATGCGTTACATGATTTCTCTGAAATAGCGCGTTCGATTCGCTCTGTATTTGTTACCAAAAGATCATCCCCCACAATTTGAATATCGCCTCCCAGCTTTGCAGTAAGGTCTGACCAGTTAGTCCAATCATCCTCTGCAAATGGATCTTCAATGCTAGCCATTGGATATTTCTTTACCCAACTATCAATCACACTTGACCATTCTTGTGGAGACAATTCCTTATCCTCTGTTTTTAGAATGTACATTCCTTTTTCTTCGTCGTAAAATTCAGTTGAAGCTACGTCTAGAGCAAAAAACACTTGTTCTCCTAGTTTATAGCCTGCGTTTTCGGTAGCCTTCATAATGAATTCAAATGCCTGCTCGTTACTATCAAATCCAGGAGCATATCCTCCCTCATTTCCGATATTGGTATTCATTCCCTCTGCAGCAATCAGCTTCCCTAGATGATGGAAGATTTCTGCGCCAGCACGAAGCTGATCCAAGTATTCCATACCCTCAATCATCACCATGAATTCTTGAACATCTGTAGACCAGTCTGCATGTTTACCACCATTCATAATGTTAAACATTGGTCTTGGAAGTGATTTCTTACCTCCGGTGATTTTTGATACTAATTCAAACAAATACATATTCTGGGACTCTGCAGTTGCCCAGGCGAATGCCATAGACGCTCCTAGCATCGCATTCGCTCCCAGATTCTGTTTATTATCGGTTCCGTCTAAGTCTAATAATAGAAGATCTAAATCTTCTTGAATAAACTCTTTATCAACCAGAGCTGACTTAATTTCGTTATTAACGTTAGAAACTGCTTTCTGTACTCCTTTCCCTAAATAACGTGACTTGTCTTCATCACGTAGCTCCCAAGCCTCATGCGCACCTGTAGATGCTCCGCTAGGAACTGCAGCACGACCCATACTGCCATCCTCAAGATAAATATCTACTTCTACTGTTGGGTTTCCACGCGAATCTAAAATCTCACGGGCGTGAACATCTTTAATCTTTGACATAACAATCTGTTTATAAGTAAGCCGCGATAGTATACAATAAAAAGAAACCCCACGGTATTTCCCATATATATTAAATTGTTCTCGATGAGCGAAACTAGTTATATTTTTGTGTGTGGAGGAGTTTTATCAGGAGTAGGCAAAGGTGTAGTTACAGCATCTTTAGGTGTACTCTTAAAAAATAAAGGTCTAAGCGTAACTGCGGTTAAAATTGACCCCTATCTAAACTATGACGCGGGATTAATGAGACCAGCTGAACACGGTGAGGTGTTCGTTACTGAAGACGGAGGTGAGATCGATCAGGACTTAGGTAACTATGAACGCTTTCTCGGCGAAGAATTCTCTCGCGACAATAACATTACCTCGGGGAAGATCTATCATTCGATCCTAGAAGGTGAGAGATCTATGAAATACGCAGGACGTGATGTGGAATTTTTTCCAGATGTAATCAACGAGGTAAAACACCAGATTAGAACACAGTCGAAGGGTAAAGACATTTGTTTAGTGGAGATTGGAGGAACAACTGGGGATGTCGAGAATTTAGCTTTCTTGCATGCCGCAAGAGAGATGGGACGAGACTACAAAGCTAGCTACATCATGGTCACATACCTTCCCCTACTTCACACGACTGGGGAACTCAAAACGAAACCCACGCAACATGCAGTTGCACAACTCAGAGAGGTTGGGATTTCGCCTGACTTTATCGTCACAAGGAACGAAATCCCTATTGATGAACCCCGCAAGAACACAATATCCATTCGCTGTTTTATCGATCAAGAGAACATAATAGATAATCCAGATGTCCCAAGTATTTATGACATACCTATACTATTCAAAGACGAAGGCTTTGACGAAAAAGTTCTAAAAACACTTGGTATAAAGACAAAGAAAAGCAATATGTCAAAGTGGGAGAAGTTTGCAGATAATCTAAAAAACTCAGAAGATACTTATATATCAGTATTAGAAGCGATAAAACATGCTGGCGGAAACCTAGAGGTAAAAACAGAAGTTGTAATGATCAGCTCTCATCAATTTGAGAAGGATCCCAAAGCTCTAAAAGAACTAGATCAATACGACGCGATTATTGTTCCTCAGGGTTGGGGACATAGAGGTAGTGAAGGTAAGATTGCTGCTATCAAATATGCAAGAGAGCATAAAATCCCTTACCTAGGACTATGCTATGGAATGCAAATGGCTGTGATTGAATATGCTCGCCATGTTGCCAAACTAGAGTCAGCTAACTCTGAAGAAATTGACCCAGACAGTCCGTACCATGTAGTTCATATCATGCCAGATCAAAAAGAATACCTTGCGAAACAGCAGTATGGTGGAACGATAAGACTTGGAGGTTGGGACTGTGTACTAGAGCCAAAGACAGTGGCACACTCAACATATAAAAAGTTTGATGGTTTCAAAGACAGTCAAAAAAATATGATCTCGGAGCGTCATAGACACCGTTATGAATTCAATAATAAATATCTAGATCAATTAAAAGAAGCTGGACTGATCATTTCTGGAACATCACCTGACGGTAAGCTTGTGGAATTCATAGAGCTACCAAAATCAGAACACCCATTTTTTGTAGGTACTCAAGGACATCCAGAGTATAAGTCGCAACCTCTAAAGCCGCATCCATTATTTATGGGTTTGATCGAGGCAGCAATAAAACAACAAGACAGATCAGATGTTTAGCTGTTAGTATTGTATATTAGTAAGTTAACCGAAATAAATGCAAATATTCATTGATTCAGCAGATCCGGAAGAGATCAGAAAAGCGTGGGAGATGGGAATAATCGACGGGGTTACTACAAACCCTTCTTTGGCAGCCAAGGTAGGAAAGTCATACAAAGAAATCATTACAGAAATATTAAGTATAGTAGACGAGGACACAACCGTAAGCCTAGAGGTAGTAGCCACCGACTACGAAGGAATGCTCGAGCAAGGCCGTAAGCTTGCTGCAATAGACGACAGAGTTGTTGTAAAGATTCCTTGCACTCTTGATGGAATACGAGCTACTAGAAAACTAACAGAAGAAGGCATTTTGGTAAATGTAACGTTGGTATTCAGTCCGGCACAGGCACTGCTTGCTGCCAAGGCTGGTGCTTTCTTTATATCTCCATTCGTAGGTAGGATTAATGACGTAGAGGATGGGGCAGGTTTTGATGCGGTAAAAAGAATTATAGATACTGTGTTCAACTATGACTATCACTCACAAATTCTATACGCCAGCGTACGCAATACAGATTATGTAGAACACGCCGCTGCCATAGGTGCAGATGTAGCTACCGTGCCATTTGGCGTATTAATGAAGATGGTAGAACACCCACTTACTTCAACAGGCTTACAAAAATTCGTGGAGGATTGGGATAAATCTGGACTGGAGTTACCAGTATAATTACTAAAAAGATTCAGCTACTCTGAAAGCTTTTTCTCTAGCTCACTTTTAGTTATTTTGACGGCTACTTTTTGATTTCCTTTTCGGAATTGCTTCTCTGCAATCGCATCGATAAACTGAGTCCTTAGTTCTGAAAGTTGAGTGTCTGTAAGCTGTTTTTCTAGTTTTAACGCACGCGAGATTGCGCCTTTTTTGACAGCAAGATCGAATGAATCCACATTCATTTCGATGTTTGCCCCCCTACCTCTTAACTTACCCTTAGGATCCACTTGTACCTCTACTGTTTTTTCCTTCGGATCCTCAACGCGCACGATGCGCACCATGTCTTGCTTAGGAAGTTTCTTTCCAGTTGCAATGCATGTGCGCATCGGTACATGCTTCTGTTTTGGCAGGTTTGTTTTTGCCATAGAACAGATTATTAACCCAAAACTTCTTTTATTTCTTCTAGTGACTTAGGTCCTATTCCAGCAATATCTTCTCCTGCTTTCACTTTTGCTTCTAGTTCAGCTTTAGTAGTGATTTCTGTTTTTTCAAGAGCTGTAATCACTCTTGCCGATAGTCCAAGTTCTTCGAATTCGGATGCTGCCTCTGAATCAGTTTCTACAGCTTTTGATTCAGCAGCCTTAGTCTTCGCTTCTTTAGTTGCTGCTGCGTCTTCTCTTCTACCAGTCATCCTAGCTTCGTCCATTTCAAATTTACTCAGTTTGCCATTATCCTTGTACATCTTCACGCCTTGGATATCTAGGCTCCAACCAGTTAGCTTTGCTGCTAGCCTTACATTCTGTCCATCTCTTCCAATTGCAAGCGAAAGTGAATCGTCATCAACAAGAATTAATGCCTGACGCTCTTCTTCACTAATAAGTTTTACATCAAGAGCCTCTGCTGGCTTGATAGCATTTCCGATAAATACTTTTAGGTCTTCGTCCCACTCAATAATATCGATTTTTTCT
>CAYGMI010000010.1:0-5321 GCA_964351125.1 uncultured Candidatus Saccharibacteria bacterium
CGGCGAAAGACTTTCCAAGTACTTAGTTGCAACACAGGGAGGAGCTAACAGTAGAATGGAAAGGCAGAAAGACTTCATTTCTGATTTGGTTGACTACAACCTTGCACTTGGGAACATTCTTTCTGGAATAGGTTATTCGAATACTGTAATGAAAGCTCTACACAGCAACATGACACGGGAGGAGCTCTTAGGCTTCGTGTCTGTACTAGTTAATAATCCGAGTGCAGATATTGCTTATATTGGTAATAGAGAGAGCTACTATAAGCTTGAACAAGAAGCTTATTCACCAGATTATAATGCCATAGATACCAAAGTTAAAAGTTTGTTTGCAAGGTTAGACGTACAAAAAGAGCAAGCTAGAATAGAAGTATATAATGGTACAAAAACAGGAGGTTTAGCATCTAAAACAAAGAGGTTTATAGAGAATTTGGGTGGTAATGTTATACGTGCAAGTAATTCACCGGATTTAGAAGAGAGATCCAAGTTATACGTTAAGGATACTGAGGCATATATAAGTAATGTACAACTTATAACGCAAGTGATGATTAACGAAGTAATATTGATTGAGGGGGAGTATCCTTATCAGCACGCAGGTGAGATAGTTTTAGTGGTAGGAAATGATTTTGCCGAGAAAATTGATTAAAGAAGTTTGCTACAATCTCTAGTAATTTAGCCTAAGAAATATGTCAGGACATTCAAAGTGGTCAAAAATAAAACGCCAAAAAGGAGCAAACGATGAGGCTCGAGGTAAGATCTTCACTAAACTTTCTAGAAACATAACTTTAGCTGCACAACAGGGTGGAGGAGATCCTGATATGAATTTCTCTCTACGAGTGGCTATAGATAACGCTAAATCAGAGAACCTACCTTCGGATAAGATTGAAAGAGCGATAAAAAGAGGTACTGGTGAGCTAGAGGGTGGTCAAATTGTTTCGATAATGTATGAGGGGTATGGACCTGGATCAGTAGCAATATTAGTTGTATGCCAGACCGATAATACAAATAGATCTTTAACTGAAGTTAAAACAATCACTTCTACCAATGGAGGTAAATTAAGTCCAGAAGGGAGCGTCTCTTGGCAGTTTACAGAAAGGGGTTACTTCCTGATAAAGCCAGAAAAGTTTCAAGATTCAGGTAAATTTGGCAAGGAAGGCGAGTACAAACCAGTTGATCCCGAAGAACTTGAGTTGGAATTGATGGAGATACCAGGGGTTGTAGATATCAAAACTGAAGAGAACGAAGGAGAGTACATTATTGAGATGATCTCAGAAAGGGATTCTTTTAGTACTGTCCATAAACAGTTAGAAGATTCAGGATTCAAGGTCGAAGAGGCTACACTTGGTTGGATTGCGAACGATAAGCAACATATTTCTGAAGAAGACCAAGAAAAGTTGGATAAGCTAGTTGAGCTTCTTGAAGAAAGCGATGAAGTAAATAATGTTTGGCACAACGCCGCATAATGGCAAAGGATATGAACCCCGTAATTCTTGGAATTGATGTTGGTACTGCAACTACTGGCTGGGCAGTGATAGAATACACACAAGCACTTACTCTAAAAGCTTACGGAGTAATTAGTACAACAAGCGATACCCCAATGCCCACAAGACTTTCAGAGATATATTCTGACTTGATAGAGATCATTGAACACTACCAGCCTGCAGATATGGCGATTGAGAGTTTGTTCTTTGCTAACAACCAAAAAACTGTAATGACTGTAAGTCAGGCTAGGGGAGTGATGTTGTTGGCAGCTGAGCAAAAAGGCTTGAGAATATATGATTACACTCCATTACAAGTAAAGAGTGCTATCACAGGTTATGGAAAAGCTGATAAACAGCAGGTTCAACAGATGGTAAAACAAATCCTCAAATTGGATTCGATACCAAAACCAGACGATGCAGCTGATGCTATTGCAATAGCTATCTGTCATCTACACAGTGCACATAGTTTATACGTAAAAGGTTGATATTAGTTACTTAAAAGATATGATTGGATACTTAAGAGGAGAGTTGAAAAAGATGGATGGGGCAAAAGCAATAGTAGACGTAAATGGAGTAGGATATGAAGTTAATGTTGCTAGTATGGATAAACTGATCGGAGAGGAAGTAGAGTTGGATATCATTACAGTGGTTAGAGAGACAGAGATATCATTGTGGGGTTTTAGAACTACTGCAGAGAAAGCCTTATTTCAGATGCTTATTGGTGTATCAGGTGTTGGTGCAAGGACAGCAATGCAGTTGTTAGCAGAGAAGGGAATTTCACAAGTTGTGAGTGCGATACATGCCGAAAGTGCTGCCGATCTTAAAGCTACAGGAGTTGGTAAGAAGACAGCTGAACGAATTCTGATTGATCTTAAAGGAAAAATAGATGAGATAGGGGTACTCCCTGACACAGACTCAATCAAACAGAGTGTATCGAAAGAGCGAAAATCTGAGTTTGCAGAGGTTGTTAATGCTCTCGAAAGTTTGGGTTACTATAAACCAGAAATAGAAAAGTTACTATCTGAGATGGATAATGAAATTATAGATAGCTTATCGACTGAAGAATTAATTAGACATGTTATTAAAAGTATCTAATGGCAATCGAAACTACTAGTCCAAATGTGGTGTCGGAAAGCGAGGAGAGAATAGAGGAGTCAGTAAGGCCTTCCAATCTAGGGGAGGTTATTGGGAGAGAGCGTGAAAAAGAGAGTATCTCAATCATGATAGGTTCAGCAGAAAAACGCGAAAAAGCCCTAGATCATGTGCTTTTTCATGGACCTCCGGGATTAGGTAAGACTTCTTTTGCAATGGTTATTGCCAAGGAATTAGGAGTTCAAATGTTCATCACTACAGGCCCAGCAATAGGTAAAGCGAGTGATTTAGCTTCGATTCTGACAAATCTATCGGAGAGAAGTATCTTATTCATTGACGAAATTCACAGAATTAGACCTGCAGTAGAGGAGATCCTTTATCCAGCAATGGAGGATAAGGCTATAGATATAGTATTAGGTAAAGGTCCAAGCGCTAGGACTATCAGGTTGGATTTGCCGGAATTCACAATTGTGGCAGCTACAACAAAGTTATCTATGTTAAGTGCTCCACTTCGAGATCGTTTTGGGGTAGATTTTAGGCTAGACTTTTATGACGTACCAGACTTATCTAAGATTGTTCTACAGAAAGCCGATAAGCTTGGTATTCAAGTAGAGGAGGAGGCTGCTACTGAAATTGCTAAAAGATCTAGAATGACTGCTAGAGTAGCTGTAAGAATTTTAAAGCGCGTAAGAGACTTAGCAGTGGTAGAATCCATTTCAATAATTGACGTTGAGTTAGTTAAAAGAGTATTAGAAATGCTTGAGGTAGATGAGCTAGGGCTGGATATTACAGACAGAAAAATACTAGAAAGTATGTACTCTAAATTCGCGGAAAGACCAGTAGGGCTTAGTACATTGGCGGCTAGTATCTCAGAAGATCAGTCTACGGTAGAGGAAGTATATGAACCATTTTTACTGCGCAAAGGACTTATTGAAAGGACTCCGAGAGGAAGAATGATTACTCAGAACGGAATTGACCACTTAAACAAGAAATGACAACAAGGGTAAGGGCAATAATTATTGCAACAATCACAACTTTATTAGTCTTCATAGGGCTCTCTGGTTTGGTAGACTACCAAAACTTACTATCTGCCTATGGTATTGAAAATGAAGTTATTACAGAATTTATTGTTGCTGCAGCAATTTCTCTCGTTTTGACACTAGGCACATGGTGGACCTTATATTTTAAGCGTAAAGGACTATCTTTATTTCTAATAGGAACTTTCCCCGGAGTAGCAGTCTTTCCATTCTTATTGCTGTTCGTATCAATAATATCTTCGATCTTTTCTGGTCTAGGTCAACTTGCCATTGCCCTTATCTCTGCAATAATCTATTGGTTAGTTGTATATTTCTTGATTCTAACTGCAAATGTGCTGAATGGATCGATACTTTACGAGATTCCGTTGGGGCAGGCTGGTAAAGCTGCTCAGTTTATTTTCGCATTAGTGTCTAGTTACTTCTTGATAGCATTGCTGTTTGGAGCTGCTTTTCCTGTAGAACTAAGGATTGGATTGATTGGATTCTTCGTATTCTACTTCTCGTTCACTACGATCTGGACATTAAAAGTACCTCTTTCCCAGGTATGGCTAAGCTCTATAGCCATTTCAGTGATTATGATGTTGGCAACACTGTTGCTGACTATATGGCCAATTGAGTCCATCTATGCCACTTTAACCTTAGTAGTATTACTTTATATCATGTTAAATGTAGCTCTAGAGATGAGGCAGAAGGTAGGTAGAATGATATGGATAGAGTACGTAGTACTAGTAGTTATGGTCATAATCATCCTCTTTACTAACGGTTCTTGGGGTATTAACGGTACTATATTCTAATACCAGTAAGGATTTTCTCGTTATTTTTCAGATACAGGCGGAGGAGAGGAGTAGTGGTAGAAATTTCCACATTTATAGTTATCTCTTTTTTATATCATCAAGATGTTACGATTTGTGGATAACTATGGGATATATAAACAGATTAAGAATTTAATCAGCGATTTCCTAAACTAGATATATACAGAGTTTAGCTGGTAACAACTCTAAAACCTTCGAAACTGTTACTAGTAAAGGTTTCCTCTATCTAGAGGTGTTTAGTTATTATTTAATATATTTTACTGAGTATAATTACTCTTATATTTAGTAAAACGTAATTACAACCGAGAAGAGGTCTGTCTAGATCCAATTCCTAAGTAACTATAATTGCCCAGTATTAGGAATAATTATTTATTTATAATGTTTTTTACTTTTCTGCTACTTACTAAACTTTCTCTATTTTTGGACTAATTATGTATATAAACTTCTAAAAGCCTTATATGTATTGTTTTTTGACCACTACCCCATTTTTATATAAGCTAAAACGTCTAAAAGCCTTTATTTGTAAAGTTTTTACGGTGTTTGAATGCCACAATTAGAGTAAAACCACTGTTTAGGCTTTAACACTAAGTTAAATCCAATTTCTGGAGACATATAGCTTGGTGAGTAGCAAAATGTTAGTAGTTGTATTTTCGATCTTATTACCAGGTTTTAATATTTCTATTGATAATCGTGTATCTAGAAATTGCATAGTTTGGAATAGTAGACCCATGGGATATCCAGAGGACGTATAAAGTCCTATACATCCTTTTCTTCTTGCTCAGTAAGGTATAACTAAAAAACGCTCTCAGATAGCCCTAGAAGCTTATAAACAGAAAAGGATGACTATGATGTCATCCTTTGATCTGCTGGTTATTTATTTTGCTAGACAATTGCTATCGCTG
>CAYGMI010000010.1:5370-19574 GCA_964351125.1 uncultured Candidatus Saccharibacteria bacterium
TCACTACCTTTTAACTTCATCATTCTAACTCCTTGAGTCTGTCGATTACGTTCTGGTAATTGTTTAGTTGGGACTCTGACAGCTTGTCCATCGGAACTCATCATTAATAGATCTTGATCTGGATGATCGATAATTCTAGCAACTGCTAAGTTTCCAGTTTTCTTATTCACTTGAGCTGCAAACACACCAGAACCTCCACGATTTTGTGTTGGGAACTGATCAAGCAATGTCACCTTTCCATAACCATTTTCTGAAATCGTTAGTAATTGATTTTCAATTCTTCTGATTACGTCCATAGCTATAACCTCGTTTCCTTCTTTAAGGTTTATTCCTTTGACTCCACGTGTAGCACGTCCAGTATCTCTTACATCTTCTTCGTTGAAGGTGATTGATTTTCCTTGTTTGGTAACAAGCATTACTAAGTCTTTACCGTTTGTAGGCTTAACCCAGACTAGCTCATCTCCATTATCCAGGTTAATTCCAATTAATCCGTTTGAACGAATGCTATCAAAGGCTTCAATCTCAGTTTTCTTGACTATTCCTTGTCTAGTAGCCATAAATAGGTATTTGTATCCTTTACCTTGATTTTCAAGTTTTTGTTCATTTTCTTGAGAAATATCTTCGTCAATGATTCCACCTTCAATGCTTCTTGTAAGAACGCTTGTTGGCACTTCCCCTTGAGAAATACTTATTAGATTGATGATTGGAACTCCACGTGCTGAACGGGTAGAGTACTCTGGAATTTCGTGTACTTTTAGCGAATATACCCTTCCTAGATTGGTAAATATCAAAATCATATCATGGGTTGTACAGCTAAATACATGTCTAACTGCATCATCATCTTTAGTATTCATTGCTTTTTTACCTACTCCACCTCTACCCTGCGTCTGATAAGAATTATCCTTTATACGCTTGATATAACCTTGTTCACTGATAGTAACGAATACATCTTCTTTAGCTACTAAGTCTTCTTCGCTCCACTCCCCTACTTTTCCTTTCTTTACCTTGGTTTTTCGTTCATCACCTAGCTTATCTTTTAGCTCTTTTAGCTCTACAGCGATTGCATCCATTACAATTTGTGGGTTAGCAAGTAACTTAAGGATCTCTAAAATCTCTTTCTGAATCTGCTTATACTCTTCTTCAAGCTTTTGTCTTTCTAGTGCAGCTAATCGTCTCAGTTGCATATCTAGAATTGCCTGTGCCTGTATCTCACTTAGTTCAAATTTCTTGATCAAAGACTCTTTTGCTGTCTCAACATCTTTAGAGCTTCTAATGGTTTGGATTACCTCATCAATGTTATCAATGGCGATCAATAGACCTTCAAGAATATGTTCACGTTCGCGTTTTTTAGCAAGTTCATACTCATTTCTGCGGATAAGTACCTGTTGTCTATGATTCAAGAAGTTTATTAGAATCTGCTTGATATTCAGCAGTTGTGGCTCACCGTCTACAAGTGCCAGCATATTCGCATTGAATGCTTTTTGCATTTCTGTGAACTTGTATAGCTTATTCTGAACAATTTTTGGTTTAGCATCTCTTTTTAGCTCGACAACCAATCTGATTTCTCCCCTGCTAGACAAATCCTTGATGTCTGAAATTCCTGTTACTTTGCCATCTTTTACAAGCTGAGCAATTTTTGTTTGTAGTCTTGTTTTGTTCACCTGGTAAGGAATCTCGGTGATAACTATACTGAATCTGCCTGACTTACTCTCTTCTATTTTGGATATTGCTCTCATTACAACTCTTCCACGTCCAGTCTCATAAACCTTATTTATCTCTGATGAGTCATATATCTCTGCACCTGTTGGGAAATCAGGTCCTTGAATGTATTCAAGGATATCTTTTATCTCTATCTCAGAATCAAAGGTTGGGAATCTATCTTTAGGAAGATTATCAATATCAGATTGTGTTCTGATCGTTTTGTCATAGTCTAGTTTCGTACCCTCATAAGAGCTTTTACCCTTTTGAATAGATTCTATTAGAGAATCTGTGACCTCATTTAGGTTGTGAGGAGGGATCTTTGTTGCCATTCCCACAGCAATTCCTTCTGCACCGTTTAATATTAGGTTTGGCAGTAGGTTAGGCAAAACTAAAGGTTCGGACTCTTCTCCATCATAGTTGTCTCCAAAGTCGACGGTCCTCTTGTCTAAATCGGACAGCATTGCGTCCGAATTCTTGTGTAGTCTGGCCTCAATATATCTTGCTGCAGCGTGTTGATCTCCATCAATTGAACCAAAGTTACCTTGTCCTTGAACCAGTGGATATCTCAAATTCCAATCTTGTGCCATTCGGACAAGTGCATCTTCGATTGCAGCATTACCATGTGGGTGATACTTACCCATCACCTCTCCTGAGATCTTTGCAACTTTCTTGAATGATGTACCAGGTCTTACGCCTGTATCATGCATCGCGTATAGGATTCTCCTTTGTACAGGTTTTAAACCATCTCTTACATCTGGAAGTGCTCTAGATACAATTACGCTCATCGCGTAGTTGATGTATGAGACACGAAGCTCATCAACAATTTCTGCTTCTTTTACGCGTGGGTTTTCAATTTTTGGTGTTACTGATTCTTCGGCCATTTTATATATCTAACAGTGCTTCTGTACTATGTGATTGAATGTATCTTTTTCTTGGTCCGACCTCTTCTCCCATCAAAATATCGAACATTTTGTCTGCTTCTTCTGCATCGTCTACGGTAACCTGCTTCAGGACTCTTACCTCTGGGTCCATTGTTGTGGTCCATAGCTCTTCTGCATCCATTTCTCCAAGTCCCTTGAATCTGCTGATCTTAACGTTCTCTGCTTTCTTCTTTCTCTCACTCAGTACTTTATCCTTCTCTTGGTCAGTTTGAACCCATTGCCAATCGTTTACTCCGAATACAAGCTTGTATAGAGGTGGTTGAGCAATATAAAGATATCCGCCGCTTACAACTGGCTTAAGATGTCTAAAGAACAGAGTCAACATCAATGTATTAATATGTGCTCCATCAACATCAGCGTCCGCCATCAAGATCACCTTGTGATACTTAAGTTTAGTAATGTCCATGGTCTCACCGATTCCAATTCCTAGTGCCTTGATCAAGTCAACAACTTCATTATTAGACAAAACTTTATCTAGTCTGTATTTTTCTGAGTTGATGGGCTTACCTCGAAGTGGGAATATAGCTTGAGTCCTACGGTCTCTTCCGCTCTTTGCAGATCCCCCAGCGGAGTCTCCCTCTACAATATAGATTTCACTCTTTGCAGGATCTCTTTCTATACAGTCCGCTAATTTACCTGGTAGACCACCTCCATCTAATGCACCTTTTCTAACAACGGCTTCTCTTGCTGCTTTTGCAGCTGCACGAGCCTTACTAGAGATGATTGCTCTGCTTACAATATTCTTAGCGTCAGCCGGATTCTCTGCCATGAAAGCTTTAAAGCTGTCACCTAGAACTTTTCTAACTGCTCCTACTACTTCAGGATTATTTAGCTTTGATTTCGTTTGGTTCTCGAATTGGGGATCTAATACTTTTACAGAAACGATAGCGCTCAAACCTTCTCTTACATCATCACCTGTTAGCTTAATACTTTTATCCTTTTCTGAAGCGTTCTCTGCTTGGTAATCGTTTACAAGTTTTGTAAGTCCAGCTCTGAATCCAGATGCATGTGAACCACCCTCTCTGTTTAGAACATTGTTACCGAAATATAGTTCTCTTGTCTGAAGATCATTTGTGAATTGAAGTGCGATCTCTACTGCTACATCGTCCACTTCTTCTTGCACATAGAAAATATTCTTCTGGATAGTCTTTAGGTTGGAGTTTATATGTCTTAGATAAGACTTGATACCACCTTCAAAGTGGAAAGAATAGAAATAAGGCTTATCCTCTCTTTGATCTTCGAAGTGGAGACTCATTCCTCCGTTTAGGTAAGCATACTGTCTTAGCTTTTGCAGAATTGTCTTTCGACTAAAGTCTACTGTTTCGAAAATCGAATCATCTGGAGTATAGGTTACCCAAGTTCCGTGAATATCTACTTTTCCTACCTCTTTAACGTCATATAGGGGGATACCTTCTTTATATTCTTGAACATACTCTTTACCATTCTGAAATACCTGGATCTTGGCATGCTTACTTAGGGCGTTTACGACAGAAAGTCCTACTCCATGTAGTCCGGAAGATACTTTATAGCTATCATTATCGAATTTACCACCTGCATGCAAAGAAGTTGCAGCCAACTGTAGGGCACTCACTTTCTCTGTAGGGTGAATATCAACTGGGATTCCACGACCATCATCTTTGATAGTCATGCTTCCATCTTTATTGATAGTTATCTCGATAGTTTTGGCATGCCCTCCTAGGTATTCGTCAACTCCGTTGTCAATAACTTCCCAGATAGTATGATGAAGTCCAACTTCGTTAGTTGGTCCGATATACATCCCGGGACGCTTTCTTACGGCCTCTAGTCCCTTAAGGACTTTTATGTTCTCAGCTTTATAGTCGTTAGCCATTGAAATGTTTACTTTTACTACTACTTAATTTAGGCAGTTGGATTATTGGCAGGGCTTATTATACATAAAAACTCCGCCACATGTTAGAAATTCCTAATCGTCCAACAAATGGCGGGGAGTTCTTTATTTTTTCTTGTCTTTTTTCGATTCTCTCTTCAACTTTTCTAATATAGCAACTTCTAGCTCGCCGATAGCAGGCATAGAATAAACTACAATTGCTGCAAGAAGTACAGCCATTGTACTTACAAGTACGTCTCTCTCTGCTTCTCCAGGTAAACCATTTCTACCTGTAATATAACCTTGTACATTCTCTTCGAATACTGCAAATAGGATGGCTGAAAATACAGCAATAACCACAGCCATAGTTTCAATTATCAAAACAAACTCTGCGTCTTCTGCTGCCTCTTTCTTACTATGCCATGCTGACAGCCTCTTGATCGTATTTCTAAGAGTCGCAATTATTGATCTGAATATCAGAGTAAACAATATAGCGTACAGCAACATTCTAAACACAACCTTAATTATTTCGTTTGTAACATCATTAGTTACTTCAAAGTTAGGGATTGTTGCTATCCAGTAGATAAGAGCTGCGAAGATAAATGTTGTACCCCAAGCCCAAACTACGTGTGCGATTTTCTTAGACATATTCAATAATAATAATGGATTAATTCATACTAATAGCGAGGGTCTGCAATGTCAACTTTAGACTTCCGCTATGGTTGGTATTTTGGATAGCTGTTTTTAGTGCGGTAAGACCGAAGTTAGACTTTATGTGCATATCTTTTTTTGCCTCTGATGCAATATGGTCTAGGCAGGCACTCAGGAATTTATTTACCTCAGTTCTAGAGTCTTCCTCTTTTAGTAGCTTATCAATTATCTTTTCTTTTTCTAGAAGACTCCCATACAAGAATATTCTAACTTTTTCTTCAGTATCATTAGAGATTACGCTTTCTGAACTAGTTCTGACTGAATGGGATCGTGATTGAATGGTATTTAATATTCCAGATATATTTCTGGTGACCAAAAGTATTAATGTCTTCTTAGGAGGCTCCTCTAATAGTTTTAATAGCGCATTTTGAGATTGTGTACCAAGTGTTTCGGCGTTTGCAATAATTGCTAACTTCTCTCCTCTTCCAACAGCCTTAAGCTGTAACTTATTTGATAAAGCACGGATGTCGTCTATAGATGCTTTTCCTGAAGCATTCAGAACATGAAGGTCAGGATTGTTTGCCTGGATTAGTGGATGGAACTCTTCTGGAAGTATCGATTCTAGATCCACATTCTCTAGGCTTTTATTCGATTCTAAGATTATGCTTTGGTATTGCATATTGAAGTATAACCCAATCCAACCTAAACTAGGTAAGTAGTAAATTCAGATGTGTCTATTCCTGTAGGCATGTTTCACATGTTAATGCCTTAGTATATAATGGAATAAACTAGGTAGCTATGTGAAACTAAATCAATAAATAAGGAAATTATAAGTATGGATAACCAAACTGCCCAAACCCCTGCAGATCAACAAGTAGGACTTGTAGAAAAAACGAAAGAGTATTTAGATCAGAAAAGAGGTGTTCAGCCAGACTCTTCTGCTCCGCAGCAGGGCGCTACCACTAATTCACCCTCTCCTCAGGCAGTAACACCAGTACAAGCTCCAGAAGAGAAATCCGTAAGAGGGCTTACTAATATTGTAGACGCTCTCTATCTTAAGGGTAAATTAGATCAACAGACTGTAAAGTCCATCAAATTCGAATCTGTCACAAATGGTATTCCTCTAGAGAAGTTGATTGTAGATAAAAATATCACTTCATATGCAGAAATTCAGCAGACTAAGGCTGAGATGTATGGAGTTAGCTTTATTGATTTAGGTTCGGTATCAATAGATCAAAAAGTGCTATTTTTGATCCCAAGAGATCTCGCTCAGCGAAATCAGGCAATTGCATTCGAAGAGACAGGAAGTAGAGTTAAGGTGGCGATGTTGGATCCGCTTGATTTGCAGAAGATTCAATTCTTAGAATCCGTAGTGAAAAAGCGAGTCGACCCTTACTTCGCCGATCCAATGAGGATTAATGAAGTAATCAACTCGAAGTATGCTGGTCAGATTTCCTCAGAAGTTGGAGAAGCGGTTGAGGCTGCAGAAGTAGTAGATATTGGTGGTTCACAGAGCCTTAAAGTTGAAGATATTGAGAATGGGTCGCTAAACAACGCCCCAGTTGCCAAGATTGTGAACTTAATTTTGGATTACGCTGTAAAACATGGAGCGTCTGATGTTCATATAGAGCCTAGAGAATCAAAGATATCTGTCAGATACAGGGTTAACGGTATTCTAGACGAAAAGCTTACTCTTCCACCCAGATTAGCTTCTCAGGTTGTAACGAGAATCAAAATCTTGGCCAATATGAAAATCGACGAACACCGTGTTCCGCAAGATAATCGATTTCAAATAAAGACGGAGAAAGGATTAGTGGATATTCGTGTATCAGTAATGCCTTCCATATATGGCGAAAAGACCGTATTGCGTTTGCTCGAAAAAGATAAGTCGGTCTTAGACTTGGAAGTAACCGGAATGCGAGGTTCAGGTCTAAAGAGGTATAACGAAGCACTAAGCAAAACTCAAGGGATCATCTTAATCACAGGTCCAACAGGTAGTGGTAAGACTGTTACTCTGGCTAGTTCTCTAACTAAGTTAAATAGTCCTGAAGTGAATATTGTTACTGTTGAAGATCCTGTCGAGGTGAGAGTTGAGGGGGTTACTCAGGTACAAGTTAATAATCAGGTAGGTTTAACTTTCCCAATGGCACTTAGATCTTTCTTACGTCAGGACCCAGACATAATAATGGTGGGAGAGATTCGAGATAGTGAGACGGCAGAACTTGCTGTACAAGCTGCTTTGACGGGACATCTGGTGTTGGCGACCTTACACACTAATAGTGCTGCAGGTGCTCTACCCCGTTTATTAGACATGGGTATAGAGCCTTTCTTATTAGCATCGACTATAAATGTAGTTGTTGCCCAGAGACTTGTTAGGAAGTTATGTGCAGACAGCCGCACTCCATATATGGCCGAACCAGAGATGGTTGATAAATTCCATAAAGTTTTGGACGGATTACAGATTAAAGGTGCTAATTTCGGACCAGGTAGTACAGAACTGCAGTTGTTTCATCCCCAACCTAGTCCGAAATGTGGAGAAACGGGCTATACAGGGCGAATTGGAATCTTTGAAGTCATGACGATAAGTGATAACATAAGTAAGTTGATCATGCAGGGGGCATCTGCGGGTGAGATAAGTAAGCAAGCAGTGTCCGAAGGAATGATCACAATGGCGCAGGACGGTTTTCTGAAATCTATCGAAGGTACAACTTCAATTGAAGAAGTTTTGCGTGTACAAAGTAATTAACAATTAATCAAAAGCAAGATGCCATTTATCGACCTCAATGCTCTAAATCCTCTAAATAGGAACAAGAATAACGATGACAATAGTCAAGGTGGAGACCAACAGTCATCAGATCAAAGCCAAACTGCTCAGGCTTCAGATCTAAGTCAGACTCAAACAACTACTGTTGATCCACAGGCTGTAACTACTACTGCAGTTCAAGATGACCAAAATACTACAGCTACTGATATGACTGCCGCGGTTGTGCAAGATCAGTCTACTGATCCAACAACATTGGAACCTCAGACTCAGCAGCTAGAATTGCAGCCAGAGATAGCCACACCTGCTGATACTGTTACCCCAATCCAAGAAGATTTATCAATGCAGCAAGAGGTAGTTTCTTCTGTGCCAACACCAGTAGATACATCTGTGGGTGGAACGGTTGTCGATCTTCAAGCTTCTTCCTCTTCAGACGATCAAAACCTAGATAAGGCAGGTAATCCAATGCCTGCAATTGCAGTTGCTCAAGGTGGCGAAGTGCAAATGGATGAAAGTGGAATGCGAGAAGTTAGAGGACCAGATTTTGGTAGTACAGAACCACAACAATCGGCAGCTATTCAAATGCAAAATCAGGACCTTGATTCTACTTTGAATTCAATGGATACGACAGGACTAGAAGATACATCTACCCAGTCGCCAGAGGTTACTACTGCTCCCACTCAAGATGTCGCAGTTGAAGCAAATACGGCGATGGAGTCAATTGAGTCGGTACCAACAGAAGTAGAACTACAGGTACCTGAGCAGCAAGAAGTTGTTGCAGAATCTACTCCTACAGTGGAACTGGGTATAACACCAGAAAATTCTGCAGTTGCTGAAGTCTCTACTCCAGAAGTAGTTTCCGCTCCTTCTGAAGATTCAACATTAGAAAGTATCGAGTCTTCAGTTGACACATCTGCGGTTGCACCGGTTGAAGATCTGCAAGCTCAGCAGCCAGACCAGCAAGTTCCACAACAGGAGATGCCTGCGGCTACGACTCCTCTACCTGAGCTATCTAGTTCTACAAAAAAGTATTCACTTGATGAACTATTGATGCAGGCAATTTCGATGAAGGCCTCTGATTTACATTTAACTGCGAACTATCGAGCTGTAGTTCGTGTAGAGGGTATATTGCAGGAGATTCAATCAGAAGTTCTCGATGATGCAAAGATTAAAGAATTGGTAGCACCTGTAATTAAAGACTTGAAAATTGATAATCCTGAGGATATTCGTGATCTAGATGTTGCCTACCAAACGGCTGACGGAACTCGTTTCAGAGTTAATATATTCAAGCAGCAAGAAACACAATCAGCAGTATTTAGATTAATTCCAAGTAAAATTAGGACACTTACAGAGCTAGGAATGCCTGACAAACTAAAGGAATTCACTCAGATGTCGCAGGGTTTGGTGCTTGTTACAGGTCCTACAGGAAGTGGTAAGAGCACGACTCTAGCTGCGATGGTTAATGAGATTAACATGCTAGAACCTAGACACATTATTACGATTGAGGATCCAATCGAATTTGTATACCCAAAAGGTAAGGCAATGGTTGATCAACGTTCTATTAAGTTAGATACAGATTCTTGGAGTAACGCCCTAAAGAGTGTGCTTAGACAAGATCCAGATGTAGTACTTATTGGAGAGATGCGTGATTTGGAGACAATAACAGCTGCTCTGCATATTGCAGAGACTGGTCACTTAGTATTTGGTACATTGCATACGAACAGTGCTGCACAAAGTATTGATAGAGTTATTGATGTATTCGCAGAAGAACAGCAAGCTCAAATTAAAACTCAGCTAGCTAGTGTTCTAAAAGCAGTTGTTTCACAGAGATTAGTACCAGGAGTTAATGGTCAGCGTAAAGTAGCCTCAGAGATTATGATTACTACTCCCGCTGTTGCAAACTCAATTAGAAGTAGTAAGGTATACCAGATAGATAATATTATTCAGACCAGTGCTGATCTTGGAATGATAAGCATGGAGAAGTCTCTTGCTACTCTAGTGCAACAAGGTTCAGTGACACTTGAGCAAGCTCAATTCTACGCTAATAAGCCAGATGAGGTGGCTGCTATGGTAGGAAGAAAGTAAAACCCAATGCCTTTTTATAAATACGTAGCAACAAATAAGCAAGGTAGAAAAGAATCCGGTGAAATGGAGGCTCCTTCAGGCTCTGATGTAGCAAATATCCTTCACGACAAAGGCTTGGTTGTTGTTTCGATTGACGAAAAACTAGACCTAGATCTAGACTCGCTACTTAGTATTCAGATTGGTGGAGTTCCACTGGCAGAGAAAGTAATCTTTGTAAAACAGCTTGCCACTATGCTTGGCGCAGGCCTTCCTTTGATTCAGGCACTAAATATTATGGTGCAGCAGACCGAAAATAAAGGTATGCGAACTAGGTTGTTGGCGGTATATAAGAGTGTTGAATCAGGTAATAGCCTTTCGGAGTCATTCAAGCTTGAAGGTACTATATTCTCTGATTTACAGATCAATTTGATGCAGGCAGGAGAAAAAAGCGGAAATCTTAATGAGATAATGCTTAAGATCGCCGTGGATCTGGAGAAGTCAAAGAATCTTAAGTCTAAGATAATTGGTGCACTTATCTACCCGATTATTATATTGGGAGTGATGATTGTGGTGTTTATCTTGTTGATTGTATTCATGGTGCCATCGGTAAGAGATTTATATGCCGACTTTGGGGTGGATGAGCTGCCGGCAGTGACCCAAGCTCTGGTCTCGCTGAGTGACACTCTCTCTAACCCTGTTGGAATAGGAATTACAGTATTGCTAATAGTTGCAGCTATATTTGGATTTAGGTATTACTACAGCACTCAAGGAGGAAGACGAGTAATAGATAAACTAATTCTACGGGCACCTGTGTTTGGGAATCTGAATACTAAGATTCAGCTTTCTCAGTTTACGAGACTATTAGCTCTCCTACTACAAAGTGGCGTACCAATCGTAGAGTCTTTAACCACTATTTCTAATTCAATGGGTAATTCGTTATTTCAAGATGCTCTGATTTTCTCTGCAGAGGAAGTGCAAAAAGGTAGTTCACTATCTGTACCTTTAGCAAAATCAGAGATATTCCCAGTGATAATTTTAAAGATGATTGCTACTGGTGAAGAAACGGGTAAGCTAGACAAGATTTGTGAGGATATGAGTAACTATTATGAGACTGAAGTCGATGAGCTGACAAGTAATTTGACAAAGCTGATGGAGCCATTTATTCTATTAATAGTAGGCGTTGGTGTAGGCTTCATAGCTGTAGCAATTTACCTGCCTCTATATAGCTTGGGTCAATACGTAAGCTAATTTATTACTTAATTATTTCATTCTTATGCAACAGAACAAGAAAGCTTTCACTCTAGTTGAGTTGATGGTTTCTATGGCTATTATCGCTGTATTGATAGGTCTTGCCGCTTTCGGTATTTCTACACTTCAGAGATTGTCACGAGACAACCAAAGAAGACAGCTTGCAATTAACTTTCAGACCTACATCGAAGGTTATTACAATGATTTCTTCACTTATCCATCAGTAGCTGAATTAGATATTAGTGTTGATCAGATCAGTATTGCTGGTGCTTATGGAGATAGACTTCCAGGTCCTGAACTTACTGGCCCTGCTCAAGTAGCAGATACTTCTGACCTAAATGGTACAAGATGGTGTTATATGCCAGCCTCAGATGGGTATCTACTAGGTGTACAGCTTGAATCACAGGAGTGGTTTAATACAGGAACTGCCCAAAGTGATGAATGTGATAGTTCTTCAGTTCCTCTAGCACCTAATTAGAATTAGGTATGGATAGGAAAGACAGCTATGCTGCGTTCACTATAATAGAAGTTATGGTTACAATGGGGATCATTACGGTCCTCATTGCTGTTGCTTTACTCGGGATTAACGGTTCCCAACAGTTTGCAAGATCTCAAGACCGATTGACAAAAGCAGGTGAAATAGCGGACTCTGTTAATAGGTACTTGCAACAAAATGGGAGGCTACCTTCAGATCTAGATGGTACTTTTGAGTTCACTGCCGATGATGTAAAGGTCGGGCTAGATGTAATTGAACTGCCGGGAGCACTAAGTTATTCTAATACAGATACTGATTTTAACAGTACCAACTATATGTATATAAGAGATTTTGGTGACTATCAAATCTGTGTACAGCAAGAATCAGGAGTCTGGGACGGTTTAGGAAGCGGAAACAACCTCTGCCCCTAGAGGTTTATACTCTAAAATAGTAATATTCTCTATGCCACTTATAGGAGCAATTTTCATAATTGTAATAGTTTCACTGTTCGGACCAATACTTGGTAGCTTCTTTACGGCTACTATTATGCGTGAAACAAAGCAAACTAAAGCCAAGGGTGCACGATCTCATTGTGATAACTGCGGAAAGCAGTTGCAATGGTGGGAGCTAATTCCAGTGTTTTCTTATATTTTTCTAAGAGGACGTTGTAGCAATTGCTGCAAACGAATTGAACTAAAGATTTTCTTGGCAGAAGTGATGGGATTGGGGCTATTTCTATTTTTTGGACTTCATATAGTTGATCTCCTATCAAATCAAGAATTGGGGCTCGAGATGGCACTAGAAATTGTTATCCAGGCAATTGCATTTGGCTTCCTACTCTACTTCGCCATATACGACCTACTTACGTACTCAATCCCAACAGTGGCAGTAAACTGGTTCGTTGGTTACTCCATCTTGGTTAATGTAGTCTTCTTACTGGTTAACACCTTATCTCCAGATACCATCCAATACCTACAGTATGGATCACCACTTCATTTGATTTCAGGAGTAATAGCTGGAGCGTCCGTATATGCCCTAATACTGATCACAAAAGAAAAAGGTATTGGCCTTGGAGACCTTTACTTAGCGATTGTTATGGGGCTATTACTAGGCTGGCCGGGGATACTAGCTGCATTTTATGTACTAATTTTTAGCGCTACCGGAGTTGGACTGCTATTCGCAGCATATAAGCGTAAATATAAGGGATTAATAATTCCACTGGTTCCTTTCATGGCGCTTGGGTATGTGGCAGCTGTGGCTTTCGCAGAAGAAATCTATAAGTTCTTATTTATACAGATATAAAAAACTACGAAGCATTTACATTGTTAGAGCTGATGGTCGTATTTGCTGTAATAGCGGTAATTACTGGGATTGGGATTGCTGGTCTTACTCAGTTTAGGCAAACGGTACAGTTACAGGAAGCTACAACTAGCTTCATTTCTACAGTAAGAAGCACTCAGAACAAAGCTAGGACTGGAACATTAAGTAGATTTCAGATTAGACAAGCAATCGACTGTGTAGGACTAAGTGATCCAACTACCTGTTTAAGACGCCCTGATGCTTTTGCTGTTTACTTTGACAGCGTAGACAACTACTCTATCTACTATTGTACTGAGAATACAGCTGCTGGTATTACCAGTCTGACTTGTGGAGTTGAAGACCCTGACGTAAAAGCTAGAGAGTTTAAAGATATTAAGATTTATCCCGATAATGCGAGTGAATCTACTTGTAGAGGTTTAGTATTCGAGAGGCTTACTGGAGAGATTAGTGGAATAGGACAGACAGTTCAAGGTGTTCAAAGAACGACTGGTATTTGTAAAATAGAGATAAAAGTAGATGCCAGAATTAAGACTTTAGAAATAAATCTTACAGAAAACAGCATCAGTCAGTATTAATATGAAGATCATCTTACAGAAAACTAGAATTAAAGCAGTTGGACTTGTAGAAGTATTAGTGGTGCTAACTATTGTGGGGGTAACAATGATCGGTGCAATGCAGCTCACTACCCAAGCTTTTAACAGTATTAGAGAGAATGAGATTACTGATCTAGCATCAGGATTTCTAATTCAAGGTATAGAAATTGCAAAAAGTCCACAGCGAGTAGTTTTGACTAATGACGTGGGAATAGTTACTAATCCTGAGGGAAGCTATGCCATAGATGTATCTCAGAACCCTCCTGTGTTGTTTAAGATAGATGACAGAACTAATCAACCTATTCAAAGCTGCGAAAATGCTTATGAGGTCGAAATAACTCAAGAAGTAACCGGAACTAAACCTGCGATTTGTTTACAAATCATAATCAAAGAGATTACCATTGATACCTATGAGATTACATCCAGAGTTATCTACTCTACTCGAGATGGTCAAATAGATAGAACTCTAAAAGGGTTTAGAGCAACCGATTTTAGTCTATAACTTCCATGAAAATTAAAATTAAGGAAGGTAAAACTCTCAAAGCATTCTCAATTTTAGAGTTAACGGTAACACTAGGAATCACAGCAATCATCATGGTGATGC
>CAYGMI010000010.1:19584-27759 GCA_964351125.1 uncultured Candidatus Saccharibacteria bacterium
CTCAAACGTGTTAGTTACCGCAATTGGAATCTCTCAGAAGTCTCTAGCAAGGAGTTTCGCTAGGGAAGAAATAGCGCAAGTGGTAGATGCGATATCTAGCGACATCAGAGCAGCAAAAGAGATTAGTAACTGTTTAGGAACCATCGATACAGGAGTCACCTGTCAGATTAGTGCTGATACTACTTTTGTTTGGACTACTTGTCCAGGTAGAGACTCCTCTCAAGTTAGAATTTGTAAACTGGATCAGGCAGGTAACGAGCTGTATGTCACCTCGGAGAATTTGGATATTAAGGTATTTACGATAGAAGAAGGGTTTGAGTCGGGTTCAAGTGCATCTAGAAAGAATCTGCTGGTTACAATCTCAGGGGATGATACTAGGGAAGCTTTGGGGATTACTAATGTACTTAGACAGACGGCTATATCAAGCAGAAACTACCTACTCGCCTCCTCTGTTGCGTCGGCTGTGTGCGGGAATGGAATCTTAGAAGCTGGAGAATCATGTGATGATGGTAACTTAAGAGGTGGGGATGGTTGTAGTTCTTTATGTAAATTGCAGACTTGTGAACCAAAAGTGGAAACCTTTACCGTAGCTTTCCCTGCAGTTCCTGGAAAATGTTCGGTCAAAGTAGCGAGCGGATCGGGTGGAAATCGTGCTAGAGGATACAAGCTTAACAAACAGAATATAAATATAGGTAAAAGAGGATGTGGTATTAGTAACGTGGGGATCTCTGCTGGAGGTGGCTTTAGATTCGATGATAACTTTATGATAACTATGAATAACGTAGTCTTAGTCAGTTCATTCCCTCAGCTCTATAATGCGTTTGCCACCTCTACTCCTGGTATAGCGTATGTTGATAATTATTCGAAGATTGCTAATGCAACCTGGTCGGCAAACAATCCACCATCAAAGTGTATTGGTAACATCACAGGTAGTAGGACAAACCCATCGTCAGTTTGTTACGTCCCAGGAACAGAGAAAAAGTCTCCAGCTTTTAATCTTAATTTACCTGCAATAAATTCAAGCCTGATTGCTCCGTATCTAGCAGATTCCACGGTACTAAAATTTGTGGCAATACCAGTAGGTAATAATAACGCTAAGAGCGATTGTAGTATGGGTGCTTTTACCCTCAGCGTAGAGGTGGAGTCTGTGCCAGTAGGATGTAGTTGTAACTAAACGCGTTTATATCTAAACTGTATAAGATGAGAGATCAAAGATATCCAGCACAAATCCTACTAATTACTATATTGGTGTTAATGATAGTGTCTATCGTAGTGGTTGGTGTTGTAGGCTTAGCAAATAGGGATATCCAACAGAGTGTATCTGAGCAGCAGTATCAGCAAATTCTGAATACCGGAGAATCCCAGGTGCTTACATTTGTAGAGAACTACTCTTTTAAACCAATTTCGGACATTATTACAGAAGAGCCTGTCTGCAATGTGCTTAGTTCCACTGAATTGGAATGTCCGTTGGGGCTTGATGAGAATGATGTAGAAAGCGTAATGCGTATAGAGGAAACCGCCGAACTTGATGATTTTGAATTAATCAAGGATCAAAGTGTCGAAGTAGACTTGTTGTCTGATCCTTCAACAGGGAAAGGCTTTAGGGGTAAAATTAACTTTGATTTTACCTCTCGAAATGCAGTTGCCTTAGAGTTCACAATGATCTACCTTGATCAACTGAACCAGGCCCAGGTTGTAAGTGATATCTTTGATATTACAGGAGGTTCTATTTTGAACGTTTCACAGGGTAATCCTTTAAGTGGTTCTACTAATCATCCGTTCAACTTTGCAGCAGAGCCTGACGGAACTTACAGCTTTATAATAAATAATATTGACGGTTTGACTGCCACTGATTTGCCTCGAGTTCTAAGGATAACTGCCAGGATGACCCCAGCTCAAGAACTTACTCTGCTCGATGTTAGAGGCACTCTAAGTGGAACAGGTTTAAATAATAACACTGGAGGTATTTTCCCGACTCAAGTTAGAGTATATACTGCTCTAAGCTACTTTGGTGGTCAAGACACAAATATATCTGCTACTGTAGCTGCCCAGGTTCCCTTAACACCACAGACACCAGCATTCTTGTATACTGGGTTAATGACTAACGACACAATATCTAAATAAATATTATTAAATTGCAATGGAGTTACCAGACTTTTTTGGTCTAGATATAGGAGATCACTCAGTAAAATTCGCAGAGGTTAAGCGAAAGGGGTCTAATTCGGCTGACCTACTAAAGTTAGGGTCTGGAGATATCCCATTCAGTATTTTCGACAGCGACTCAGAGGAAGGATACGAGCAATTAGGTTTAAGACTAAGGGAGATTAAGAAAGAGCTTGGAATACAGACTCCAAATTGTGTTGCTGCTATTCCCGAAAGTCCTATCTTCTCTAGATTGTTGACCATCCCTAAAGTTGAAGAAGATAAAATCGAAGAGACTGTGCACTGGGAACTTAAGCCACTTATTCCGGTACCAATAGAAGAAGTTGATATAGCCTTTTTAGAGGTGGCAGAGGTAGAGAAAGCTGGCCAAAAGTTTGTAGACATCTATGCGGTAGCCTCTCCAAAAAAGATCGTAGAAAAATATCAAATGATCTGCGAGAAGGCAGGATTCAATTTGATAGCGCTAGAAACAGAATCATTGGCAAATACTCGAGTAGTATCATTTAACAAGGGGGTTGAGAATAGCGCAATGGTTGTAGATTTTGGATCTCATGGAACTGATGTGATCTTGTCACGAGATGGTGTGCCTGTATTTGCTCAGACTATTGGGACAGGTTCAGATGCTCTCACTAAGGCAATTTCTTCTGATTATGGAATAAATGAGACACAAGCAGAACAGTACAAAAAAGCTTACGGTCTTAAATTCGAACTAGGAGAAGGAAAAATAGCTAAGTCACTAGATCCAATTATGCAGATAATAACTGGTGAAATGACTAGAACCCTTACTTACCTACAGCAAAGAATCGGACAGTCTCAACAAGGGACGAAGATGTTCTTAGTCGGTGAAGGATCTCAGTTACCAGGCTTACAAGAATACTTAAAGGAAAAATTACAACTTGATTCAGAATTAGTTGACCCAGTAGCCAAAATGTCTGTATCTAAGGACGCCAAATCTAAGCTAGATCAAATTGGATCTGCAGGATTTTCGGTTGCACTGGGACTAGGATTAAAAGATAGCTAATGGCCCAGAACGAAAGATTTAGCGGTCCGTTCAAGTTTAACTTGCTACCGCCAAAATCAGATAAAGAAATTGAGATTGAGATAGAGAGAGACGATTCAGTGCTCTACTCCATGGTGCTCGTATTCGTGGCGGGGCTAGCTTTCTTCTTGCTAACAATGGCAAATATTCTTTTAATTACACCGAGAGTTCAAGAGTTTGAATCCGCAGTGAGTAGTCGTGAAGCTCAAGTCGAGCAATTTTCTAGTATAAAGAGTTTGCATGGTGAACTATTTATCAAGACAGAAACCCTCAAGCCTGTACTAGAAAAGAAGATAGACACAAACGAGATATTTAGGGTTGCAGAGGCCATTACTGCCATAAGGTCAGATGTATCTGTAGAGGGGTATGGCAGAGAGCGTACTGGTTTGTTCTTATTTGAAGTTAGAAGTACAGGTTTATTACCTCTACCAGACTTAGTAGAAGGGATTGAACAGATAGAAGGAGTAAGCCAAGTATTCTTCAGAAGTACAAGAGTTGATGATGACCCAACACAATTTACAACCGTTATTGCACTAAGTATCGATGCAGCCTGATGAACTAGAACAACAAAAACCTAATCTCGTGGAATCACCAGACGGGATAACCATTACAGACGAAACCCAACAAGATCAGCAAGGATCTGATGCTACCACTGCTGGTGGCCAGGCTGCTGCAGGTAAGACAAATGCACCTACTTTCGTTGCAAATACTGTTGATTTAGAAAAACGCGAAGAGGAAGAAAAAATACCATTCTCTAAGATTCTAAAATTGTATGTAATTCCTATCGCTACGGTAGTTGGATTTACTGCTGTTATAGTATTCTTAGTTGTTCCTGCTATCAACAATATGTTTGCTAGTCTGGATAAGATTGCTGTACTTGGTGAAGAAGTCTCAGATCTAGATGATGATTTACAGGATTTGCAAGAACTTCAGTTAGATATTCAACAGGTTAATAGCGACTTATCTGCTATCAATACTATAGTTTCGACAGGAAACACAGAGGTAACTGCCTTTCAGCAGAAGATTATTTCGCTTGCTCAGGAAAATAGTCTAGAGGTTACAGAGGCAGACACTGTAGAGCAAATACTACAAACAGGTGATCGAGATGTATTAGCTTTGGGAATAATTGAGATTCCAAATGAATTCAGTATTCAAGGTAGCTTATCGGGAATTCAAAGTTTTATTGCAGCTCTCCAAGATGTGAATGACTTCATTATAGTGGGAGAAATGGACCTGAGAGCCCTTCCAAACGAGGCCGACATATGGAGTTTAAACATCCTACTGATTAAGTATCAATTCCAAACCCCAGACGAAAATAATAACCTCGCAGAGGTATTCTTGAGAGTTCCAACTACTGCAAAAGAAGACCCTGAAGTCTTAGATATAATTAGGAGATAACTTTGAGCTTTGTAACTAATTAGTTACTTTGATGTAGATCCTCTTGTTTTGCTCTCTGGCAATGATATTTAAAATATCACGCACAGCTTTGATTGTCCTTCCACCTTTACCAATAACTTTTCCACTTACAGCTTCTGTAAGCGTAATCACATACTCCACTCCCTGATCAGACTCTGTTTCGCTGATCTTAAAGGTCTCATCCTCTCCTACTATTTGTTGGATTATATAATTTAGTAGTTCTGACATAGTTTTAGGGTTTATTCAGATGCTGCTTCTTCGGCTGGTTCGTCTGCTACAACTTCTTCCTTAGGCGCTGCTGCCTTTTCGGCGGCCTCCTCTGAAGCTGCTTGCTTTTGCTCTGCTCGTTCAAGTGATTTTCTACCTGCTGCAATGCTGAAAGTCTTCATTTTTAGGTCTTTCTTCTTCATTAGACCTTCTTTTACAAACAATCTAGCAACAGTCTCTGTTGGTTGTGCACCTACAGATAGCCAGTAGTTTATTCTTTCTTCATTAAGCTTTATCTCTTTCGAGTGTGGTAGATAGTGACCCAATTCTTCGATTGGTTTAGTATCACGTTTGCGCGCTGAGTCTACAGCTACTATACGATATGTAGCGAAGTTCTTGCGTCCAGTTCTTGTAAGTCTCAATTTGACCATATTATTTATTTTATAAGGATAATTCTTCTAAGACGGGCTGATTTTACCAGAATTTTGATATTTTTTATACAGTTTATCCCAATTTTGCAGGGCATAACGTGCTGCTTTCTGCTCTGCATCCTGTTTACTCCTGCCACTGCCTGTCCCAAATTGTAAATCATTAAGGTATACGGCCATGCTAAATTTCTTATTATGGTCCGGCCCTGTTGCTTCTTGGAGCTCATACACTGGCGTTACTTTTAATATCTCTTGAGCTACTTCCTGCAATTTAGATTTAGCATCTATGTCTAACCTATTCTTTACTATTTTATCGGTTTTGTACAGTAATTGTTTATGAACGAAGGTTCTACATGCTTCGTATCCAGAATCTAGGTATAGCGCACCAAGAATTGCTTCAAATGTATTCGCTAAAATGTATGGGCGGGTTCTTCCTCCAGTCCTCTCTTCTCCATTACTCATATAGATGTATTCGCCCACATTTAGTCTTAGTGATTCTTCCGCCAAGCTCTCGGTTCTTACTAGTGCTGCTCTAAAACTTGTTAAATCGCCTTCAGGTCTATCTGTATATTTCTCGAATAAATACTCTGTCGAGATCAACTCGAGTACAGCGTCGCCTAAATACTCTAATCTCTCATTATTATTAACGTTCTCTCCGTTATTCTCATTTAAGTATGAACGGTGAGTGAGACATTCTGCAAAAAACGTATAGTCGTTAATCTTGATGTCTACCTTTTTAGCGAATTCATCTAATTTCTGTTTTTCTTCTGTGGAGATTGTTCTTTCAGAGTAACTCATGATGCTAGTTTTTGTTGTAATTCTTCGTCTTTAAGTAAAGAGCCTAAGACTCCATTGACGAAGGAACTACTATTAGCACCTCCGAACTCTTTTGCAAGTTCAATAGCTTCGTTAATCACTACCTTGGTGGGATTTAATTTAGCAATAAACCCTTCCCAGATAGCCATTCTTAAAACTACTACGTCTACTGGAGCGATTTGTTCTATTGGCCAGGCTGGGGCCAATTTTTCTATAACTGGATCAATTTCGGAAATAATATTCTCGGTTCCCTCTACTAAGCTAGTAAATAGTTGATGATCATATTCTTCAACCTCTAGTTCTTCTAGAAGTACTTCAACCTCTAGGATGTTGCCATTACTGGCATCATCCCATTTGTTTGAAAGAGTTTGTAGGGCTAGTGCCCTGGCTATGTGCCGAGGGTCCAATTTATGTTCGTCCATTTAGGCTGCTTTTTTCTTTTTGATCTTTGAGCGCAAAAACTTTACTCCTTTGTGGAAAGGGTTCTCAGGTGTTACAACATTTGCTGGAACAACCGCTCCTGATGGTAGTACCATTAGAATTGGCATTGGTGCATCGTTCTTTCCACCTGCGTTTCTGACTTGTCTTTGTCTCTTTTTCGACCTTTGTCTTTTTGGTACTGCTGGCATAGTATTCTGTTTACACTTATAAGCAGGGAATTCTAACATAGATATCCTGCTTTTTGATAGGATGTTAAATATTAATTTGAGGAATATGCGTGCATTAATTGCATTGAGTGTACTGTTAATCGCAGGAGTTTTCGGTCTTATCCTAGTACTTGGCCTTTTCGGAATTGTTGACCTACCTTATTTGTACGTTGATATTGCTGGCATTACGCAGGGTGTTAGGTATGAAATATATACGAGTACCCGAAATAGCCTACAGTTGAAGCACCCCCAAAGTTGGAGCATCCTAGAAAGATTGGAAGATGATCGAGTAGATTTCTTTAGTTATGACGAAAATGGGAGAATTGCTGCTGGACTATACTTTATAGTACAAGATATTGAAGCCGGAGAAACTTACGAAGCTCTAGCGGAAGCGGAAGTTGAGCGAATATCAAAGGAAATCCCTGAATATAAACAAGAGGATCTTCGTGAGACTGTATTGGCAGAAAATAATGCTTTACAGCTTACTTATACTGGACTTGTGAATAGCGGAAATTACCGACGTATCGGCTACCTTTTTGCAAATAGTGGCAAGTTTTATAAGGTTACGATTCAGTTAGATATTGATTCTGAAGATTATCAAAGTCTTGAGTCTATAACAGCATCAATGATTAGTTCTATCAGATTGATAGATACTATTCAGCCTTAAGTCGGATATACCAGACTCGACTTGAGCCCATATCTCTCATCTCAATTAGTTCCATTTCTTCTGGAATCTCGAGCATGATTTCGGGTGATCTGAATACTACAAGAGAGTTATTCCCCATTATATTTAATAACAAAGCGTTATCAAATTTCGCAGTCTTTATGAATGGAGGGTCTATAAAAATCAGATCAAAGGTTGAATTTGTATTGTTTAAGAATTTTTCTGCTTTTACTTCGGTAGCTTTGGCAGACTCTTTAAAACCGGTAGATTCTATGTTCTCCTTTATTATCTCAATAGCTTGATGATCAGCTTCTATAAACAATGCAGACTTTGCTCCTCTACTTAAGGCCTCAAGTCCCATTGTGGCTGACCCTGCAAATAAATCTAACACCTCTGCTCCCTCTACGAACTCTCCCAACATATCGAAAATAGTAGTTTTGACCCTGTCAGTTATGGGTCTAGCAGTATCAGGAACCTTGAGCTTTTTGCCTTTTGCTATTCCTGTAATTATTCTAGGAGGACTTCCGAGATTCATATTGTAATGCTAAATGGTAGCTAACTATACCAACTGTGGTTGCTACGTTGAGAGATTCTTTCTGACCGTACATTGGAAGATCTATTATATGATCTACTTGGTCTAGAACTTCCTTACTTACTCCAGTGATCTCATGTCCAAACACAATCGCACTGTTTTCAGGAAATTCGACTTGATCGAATCTTTTCGAACTGGAGTGCTGCTCTACCGCGAATACAGTTGTTCCCTGTTTCTGAAGATTCTTTATTAGCTCTAAAGTA
>CAYGMI010000011.1:0-16813 GCA_964351125.1 uncultured Candidatus Saccharibacteria bacterium
ATATCCCACTTAGTGGAAATTTAGAACGCTGGGCTAATCAAGGGATACTAATGTTAAATGCCACATTAACAGTTAGAGCAAAATCTCCTGGTTCGCATCAAAAAAAAGGTTGGGAGGAATTTACTGATGCAGTAATTAAGAAGTTAAATGATGAACGCGATAATCTAGTATTCTTGCTTTGGGGTAAGTATGCTCAAAACAAAGGATCCATTATTGATAGGTCAAAACACTATGTACTAGAATCAGCCCATCCATCTCCGTTCTCTGCACACTCAGGATTTTTTGGAAATAAACACTTCAGCAAAACAAATGCTTTTCTAGAATCCAAAGGATTAGGTATTATAGATTGGTGATAGCTTTCAACATTAAAAAGCAAACCGACGCCACAACGACGTCGGATAGTTCTTGCCCTATATCCCTAATTTTAGCCACTAAGGTACAGATTTAGCCTAGCCTCACCCACAGTGAAGCTTGAGCACATATCGTGCCACGAGCGGCCGAATCCATCTGCATTGAATACGAATAATGCTGACCAGTTTCGGTCATACAGCCAGTATATTTTGCAAGCGTCAACTTTACTTCCAGAAGCTAGGACAAGCATCCTAACTCCAGTATCCGTAAAGTAACTGCCACACTGATTTCCACCTACAATACCATCAATCAGAGAAACAGTAAGATTATGCCGTCTAACTGCTTCATTGTACTGTTCATCAGGGTTTGTTCCAACTCTTCGAGGAGCCACTTGGCTACTCATCGAGCTTTGCATTCCTGCTAGCCACGAACGGCAACTTTGGCTGATTTGAGTGACGGGCGAAACTGGGGATGATGTCGTTCCGCCATCTGTGCTTCCACCATTGCTTCCGCCACCACCATTATTGTTACCCCCTCCATCAGTTCCGTTATTGCCTTCGATAGCAATCCCAGGATAGATACAGGGAGTTCTCGGACCATTATCGAATGCATAACTTACAGCATTCAAAAATGCCTGCATATCACCATTCGTGACTGCAGATTCTGGACTAAAAGTGATTATCCCAGAGTTGTAATACAGATTTAATATTCCGCGCAACGAACTCCGTTGATCTAGTTCCCGACAAACATCAGACTGCTCAACAGCCTTCCACGACCAGTAGGGTGAGTTGTTTTGCAGACAACTGTTCCTGACTGCATCTGCTGCAGCCACTGGACCATTGTTACGAGCTATCGTTTCCGCCACAGCTGATGCATTGCACCCCTGTGCACTAACGACTGTCGTATTCATTTCTGGTACAAAAAACAATACCAGCATCACTACAAATGTGACGGATATACCCGAACAGGGTAACCAACTTTTATTGACTTTCATAGGTGATCTCCTTTTGGACATTGTTTGGCCATTCACAACTGACCAGTTCAAGGAATTTTATTCACTGAACTGGTCAGTTGTGAGAGAGATTTGGACTTAAAGAGCTTAGAGATATATATTTATATATCATCCGATGGTTTATAGCATAAATATAGAAGTTTTTATAGTGTATCTGTAATGTGACAAAGGAGAAAGTTAAGAGGCCCTCGCTTTCGCTCAGGCCCCTACAAGTGGAATATTCACACTTCTTCGCTATTTTATACTGATGCGGTATCAGTTAGTTCACCCGATTGATTATGCTAGGACTACAAGGGTACCCTGGGGACTCCTCCGATCTAGCGGCATCAAGCAAACCATTTGGCAGATAGCTACAGCGGTTAAGAACTGTCAAAAACGGTGTATTAGTACCTGGATAACATGCCGTGACACCAACCGGCGGACGACCACCTTGCCCATAATCCGTGCATGTACTGCCTATTGGTGGGATCGGTGTCGGATTTGGATTTCCTGCTCCGATTCCTGCATACCAACATCCATAAGGCGAGGTATTACTCACCAGATCGGATATGGTCGAGTTCCAATACTGAATCGGCACACTTGCACCTCCGATAACCTGCCCTTGTCCAGTAACTGAACTTTCTGGATTAAACAGAATCAGACCGGAAGCAAAATCATAGTACCGCCCGTCTAAAAGGCCGTGAGTCAAGCCATCAGAAGCATCAATACCTCGACATATATCCGTTTGGTATAAAGTATGCCAACCCCAGAACGGAATACCGTTCAAAAGACATGACTGATTGAACGCATTCAATGCCTCTGTCGAATTGCTTGAATTGCGGACAATACTTTCGGCAACTGCCGCCGAGTCACATGCCTGAGCTGAAACTGTACTTGATCCGATGACTGGCAAAACCATGAGCGCAATTGCTGCGATCAAAACTACCAATCCCACATGTGTAAATTTCTTTAATATACGTGGCACTTTTGGGCCTCCATACATAGATTCAACGATCGGATATATATGTATATATCCACAACTTTATAACACGTCACTTCTTAATTAAATATAAAATTTCAAGGGATTCTTAGAAGAAGCTTATATTATATATGTAACTAAGTTTTTAGCAGTAAAGTAGATTAGTTGCTAAAAATATCTATCCACCTTAACCACGCTAACTTACTAGTACCATCATTATAGTGAAATGCAATTGAATCAAACAGTCCCTGCCTTTCTGGCATGTCCCCTTCTCTCCAATTACTAAAGTCATGAAGTCCTACCCAATTTACAAACTCAAATTCGGTATCTAGCGCATACACCCTTTGCAACAACCAAGCTAGGTAGCGATCTTGTTCCAATTCGGATCCAGTGTATCCTTGTAAGGTCAAAGGTCTTAAGTCTCCTCCAAATTCCCACCTACTCATCCACCCAGTTTCTGTTATTGCGAGCTGCACGTCAGCATTGTCTAACACAGGCTTTAAGTAATTTTCTGGAACATCAGCTGGATTCGTGAAGTCAAAGTATGGATAAGTAGTTATTGCAAAAATATCGTAGACCCCATCAAACTGCCTAACTACTTCCCACTGATCTTTCGACTCTTTCTTGCCCGTCATCAAGTAGCCTGCACCGATCAAGCGCTCGTACTGCCATGTGGGGAAAAATATTTTATTAGGATACTCTTCCTTAAGTTCGGAATAAATGTCTTTATATGCTGACACAAAGTTACTAAATTGCCCCGGAAAGCTTTCTGCGAGTAGGTTAACCTCATTGCCAATTCCCACATAGTTTATATCTGGATAGAGCTTTAGAATATCTTTAATCTTTACAATAAATGCGCCCTTATCATTTAACCACTCTTCGGGATTTTGAAATCCAAGTACCAGCACTATCTCTCCATTATAATTCTCCGCAGTTACATCCAATAATCTAGTATCTTTCCAGTCAATGTGCACACCATGAGTCGTGGTATACCTGTCCATTAAAACCCAGAAATTTTCTAAGTTAGACTTTGAGTGTTCGGGAAAGTTAGCTGGAAAGAATCCAGATATACCTAGTTTAGTAGAAAGGGAAACTTTATTGTCAGTGGTATTTTCTATTTCCGTTTGATCTAGATTCTCACGGACTTGTAGCACACTTTGCTTTCCCAAAACTGCCATAATGACTACTAGAACCGCTATAATCGACATTAACAGGAAGAAGGCAAGCCTTCCTCCAGTTGTACTGAGCAGATTACGATTGTTCTCCATTTACTAAGAAATTCTAATGTTCTGACTTACTCTCCAGTAGCCGCCTTGTAACTGTAGATCAGTCCTCATTTCGTATAAATTACCAAGCTGATCTGTGTAAGAAAGAAATAAATTGAACTGTTCTTTCTCGACCAAGAGCTCAGAAATCATCTTATCGTCTAGACTCCAATCTACTTTCGACTCACCGGCCGCTAGATCAACACTTTCTGGCTGACTGCTATCAAATAACATTTGATTATCTTTAAACCTGTTACTGCCTACTCTAACGCCTAAAGCAGGGCCTCTTCCAATATTCTTTGCGATTAGATTAGTAGGAAGGGGTGTAGGGTCAGCACTTATTGGGAGTGAAATTACCACCAGTGGTTGCTGTTCAATCTGCAGCTTCTTATTCAGACTAGCGTTGGATGCTTGCAAAGATAGATATGCCGAAAAAGCAACTAGAAAAGTTAAGAAATTACCTATCTCGTCTGAACCAACAACTCCATCGGCTATAGTGACAAATAGTATGAGCAATGCTCCGATTGTGAATATAACAAAAATGAACGAAGAACTATCCGAGAGATATAGCTTTAATTTCTTTAACATAATGGGGTTATAACTACTAAATCCTAGCTGATGCTGTGGGGAACCTCAAGCTAATAGTTGGATTTAAGTCCTTTCCAGCTAAATAATGTTCTAGATCTGTATCATTACCAAAAACCTTCGGACTTCTCAATCTATAGGCTGCAGTGAACAATCCCACCAAAGAATCGAATACTTTGCCGGATAACCCATGAATATCGTCTACTATCACTAAAGTTTCTTCAATGTTCTCTGGTAAACTCTTTGAGATGTAGTTTATTATTCCTTGTATACTACCGATCTGAGGTAAGAACCCAGACTTTGAAGTATCAAATACCAAGAATACGTTACCTTTTCTTCTCCTTATTCGAGCGAACACGATCTCTAGCGAAATTTGCAGATCCTCGATTCTCCAGCCGGCCTCACCCCTGATAATGCATGCAGTATTAAATTCAGGATGCCAACCTATCTCTATCTTACCTGTTCGCTTATTGTTATCTAGGTTGATCTTGTCCATAGAGGGCTAGATAATTTATAACAGTCTTATGCTAATTTTAAATAAAGAAGAAGCCCCAGTTATATACTGGGGCGCACATTGTTTATTGTAGAGAGCGGTAGAAGATTGTAAAGAAGCGGGGATAAGAAGTTATCAATAATCTTTAAAATCCATATACTTTTTTAAACGAACCCATTACGTATTTGGCACGTTGCACAGAAGGCAATGATTTATCTTCTAAATCAACTTTATACTTCCTACGAATCATATTAGCTGTGTATAGAGCTCCGAGTTTTCTATCATATCTTTCGCTGCGGCAGATAACGTTGCCGTCCTTTGCAAACATTACCCAATAGTATTTACCATCGGGAGCTTGCATGAGTTTTATTTTGTGCATTTTATTTCTTGTAATAAATATAGAGAATCCTGCCCTTTATAAGAGACCACTAAGAGACGAATAGCTAGGATAGGCTTGAGAGAAATTCTAGAAGCTGTTACTATTGAACACACTTGATGACGCAATTATTAAAGTGTGAAAGGACCGTCTCTGGCGGTCTTTTCAATTTTGAATAAGGAACATAGGCAATAATTAATAATTAAAATGCTTTCAAGGGCTAACTTAAACTCCGGCAATTACTTCTACCACCTTACCTGCAATCATATAATTGGGATCATAATCCCCTCCATCTATAATTATTGGTGCATAATCTTTGGTAGATTCAGATTGCAATACCACTCTACTTCTATCTTTTGAGAATCTTTTTACATTTGCTGCCCCATCAATGATTGATACAACATAATCTCCGTTGTGCAGATTGGTGTCGTCTGAGTCAACAATTATATAGTCACCTTCTTTAATAGAACTACGGTTACTGCCTATACTAGCCTGATTCATCGAATCTCCGACGGCTTTCAGAACATATAAATCTTTAGAACTAGGGATAAGTCCCTTAGAAACAGTGAGATAACCATCTATTTGATCATCAGCTATTGCCATAGCTTCTCCACAATTAGCTCGACCTCTGATTGGCAGATAAGCAAATCTATCACCTTCCGAGCTACCACGGACTAAAGATCCGTCCGATTGCTCTCTTAAATAACCCTTCTTCTTTAACTGATCTAGATGATGCTTTACCTTCTGAGGGTGATCTTCCCCAACCAATTCCCCTACCTCTCTTAAAGTCATTCCGCCAAAGTCATTATTGCTTGCTTGTTCTAAAAGTTTCTTTTGCAATTGATGCATATAAAATATTACACCCTCATGTCAACTTTTGTCAAACATATACTTGAAACTTGACAAGTTTATCATTTTATCTACATAGCCGATATATCCCTACTATGCTAGAATCCGTTCATGACAAGTAGTATTGACCGACAATTTAGCATCGACAACGATAAACAAAATGAAATCTCAAACGCTCAGATAGAAGATGCAGTAAGGTTAATAGAACTACGAAGACAACAGTACGAAATGTCGAGCAATACAGGAATTGAGGTACCTACAGACCCAGAAGATCCTATCTATCGAGCGTACTTCATAAATATATTCTACATACAGAATAGATTTGTCTCTGCCCTACTTGATAAAGTAAAGATCACCCTTGCCAGCGGTGAATTCAATCTGATGAAGCTAGTAAACCTAATAGATCCTGCAGATTACCCAGAAGTACATATATCTAGACAGGAGGAATTCAATATAGCTACAAATATTCTGAAGGCATTCCTAACAGGGGCTAGAAAAGCACAGGTTGCAGATAATTTGGAGAATATACGTGAAGTTATTACAAACATACTTTTAGAAAATCTCCCAGCGGATGGAGGAATCTATGAAGTAGACAAGGCAATAGATTCAATAATAAAGGCAATAGATAAGGACTACGAAGATGAGCAGCCTCCAATACTTGAATATCTAAACAGCAACTATCATAACCTGATGTTCATGTTTGATTTTGCCTATATGTTTAAAGTTCTAGAGGACCTAGAAGACTTCATAGGGTACACAATAGAAATATACCCAGCAATGATGAAAGATGTGAGCAGTGTTACAAAATACCGTGCTCTATTTATTGCCTGTGCAGCGGTTACAATAGCAGCTGGAGGCAAATTAAAAGAAGGATTAAGTCTCAAAAATTCAAAGATTTATGCACGAAATCCTCAATTAATAGATGAACTAATTGAACATCTAGCTCAGATAGAACAAGAACCTGAAACCTACAGAGAACAATATAGTCAATCCCATATGTATATTGAGCTGGTTGACAATGAGGCAGAACTTAGAGCCAAACGACTAGAACTATACGTAAATAGACCTGAGACTAACACATTCTTAAATCAGGCAATGAGGTTTTGTACAAAGCCTACAGGAGACCCAGCTCGAATCTGTGCTGAGTACAGACTAAACTACACCTTTTTGGCAAAATTGCACAATATACTGCACTCATTTAGGCTAGACATGCTACCTCCTGTACCAACAGAATCTACAGACGAACAGATAATCACCTATCTATCAGAAATTAGAAAAGGACTTGAAAGCAAAATCCAAAAAGTTAGAATAATGCTTAGAGACTTTGAGCGTTACAAAACACCTGAAATTCTTACCGGAATGGGAAGAGAACTCGCTGGATATCTGATTAATAACTTTCAAGAAAGTTGGACTGAATACGAAATAAGTAGCATCAACTATTCTAGAGGATTAGTACTAAATGATTTACTTACAACTCAAATCGAAATAGACACGCAATTTGGCACCGACTACCCTGTACTATCAATACTATGCGATGGAGAACCTTCAATCCAAAGTGGTTTTGAGATTCTATACAGATGGCGAAATTTCGGATTCGTATTCGATATTAGCTTCGAAAACATTCGATCACTCATGGATACAATCAAGATAGAAATAGCTGAGATTATTTTTAGAGAAGGTAAAATTCCCGAATACCTTAGCGTACTTCGTTATCCAAAATTACATGAGGAATTAGAGCAATTCAATGAGTACCTGCATGCACTCGACCTATTAGAAGAATCAGAACAAATCGATAAGAGCCATAAAAATAGAGAGTTGATCACTAATCTTTCAAAGTTGCATGCTAAGTATTTTGGGAAACCTTTATCTTCCACGAAACTAGAAAGGGTAATAAGTACTAGCCGAAAATCCATTACAGCTAAAATCGATTCGTTGCAAGAAGAGATAGAAAACCAAGTATTTACTCTAGAAGATATTGTCTTTTTAGTTGAATTTAATTTGTGGAGAGCACAGTATCCGGAGCAAAAAAACTATCCAATGCTGCTACAAGTAGAGAACTATGAATCTTTCGTTCGTGATTTAATGCAAGAAGTCTAGTAATCTCCAAATCTCTGTTCAAAATCTTCTCGACCCTTTTTCCTAGCTTCGCGACGAGATTTTTCCTTTTTTGCTTCGAAATCGTACATATTCAACAAGCTGCTTGGATCAAACCTGTTAACCATCAATGCCCCTAGCAAGAGTAGTATTCCGACAAGTACATACTTATTGTTATCATCAAATAATGCAGTGTTCGGTAATCCATTAGCATTACATGTAGAAGAACAACTGTCTCCATCAAGCGTATTGCCATCATCACAACCCTCACCGATCTCTAATGAGCCATTACCACATACAGGTGCAACGAAATCACAACTACAACTAGAAGGCTTTGTCTCCACTTCTAGTTCGAATACAAATGTATCAACTCTACAATCACTACTATTATCGTCACCGACCGCATGTAATTTAATGTTATAAGAGTCGGATTCATAAAGGTATTGAGCTAAGGCTGTTGCTGTTGCAGGATCTAAACTGAATGAGAAATCGCTTTTATTAGTATCAGATGGAGGGATACTACAAGTACCAGTACCAGCACATCGTGCTGGATGAGGATTATTTTGAGTCCTTAGTCTGAGCTGATCTATAGTTGCAAAACCATTCCAGACCTTCAGACTTCCAGAATTAGGGAATGGGTCGTATAGCGGCGAGTGAGAAGCTACCAAAATCGCGTTGTTAATAGATACAGCAAAAGCATCATCATATCTAAAATTACTCCCTTCTGAACTTGCATTTACAGTATTAAATGAACATACATTTCTACTTGCTACCCCAACACTAAACTCATTAATTCCAGAAGCGTAACCGTTATTCTCTTTGGTTGGATAGTCGCAAGATCCAGCGGCACTACTCAATGTCACTGAAATCACCTCAGTCGAGGAGGCACAGGCATTGCCTCCACCATCGATTATCTCGGTTTGACAGGTCGCCGAACATCCGTCTCCAGATATAGTATTGCCATCGTCACATGTCTCCCCTGTTTCTGTGGCATTATTTCCGCAAACAGCTACAGTCTCGGTCTGGCAAGTTGCTGAACAACCGTCTCCACTCACCGTATTACCATCTTCACAGGTCTCCCCAGTCTCTACGGTACCGTTACCACAGACTGCTGTAGTACCGGACTCTATCTGACAAGTCGCCGAACATCCATCTCCAGAAAGCGTATTACCGTCATCACAAGCTTCTGAAGCTTCTATATCATCATTCCCGCATACTGCTCCTGCAGCTGATGTATCGTCTGGAGTTTGGTCGTTTTGAAGTCTAGTAGCTAACAAAATCGAGCCTGCAATCAAGATTGCGGTGATCACTCCTAAGATTACTATCGATATTCGTCTGTCCAAATTCTTAATCTAACTATTTACTCGCACATTCTAGCTTGATGGAATTCAAAAAGTAAGGGTCCAAGACGACTACTGAGACTTCTTCATTGATCTCTCTACATCACTTTCATACCTATCTCTCTCGTACACTCCCATTCCTGCAACCCAGAGTAGTTTGTCTTGAAATCTATTAACTACAAGAGCGAACAGGATCAAAAGTAGTCCAAACAATAAATGTCCTGAGTCTTCGTCAAACAATCCAGTCACAGGAATTTCTAGCTGACAAGCTGCAGAACAGCCATCTCCTCCTAGAGTATTGCCGTCGTCACAAGATTCTCCTGACTCTAGAATGGAATTACCGCACACAGGAGCTTGAGCACAGAAAGGTGAAAATTGATCAAAAGCAAGTCCAAATCCTACTCCATTTGGCTTTCGGCGAGTTGGAGTTACCTCAATTCTGAAAATTGGTGTTGTGGAGTTTACAGTATACCTATAAGGTTTTGCATTATACTTAAGATCGCCTATTGCTAACTGAAATCTATCTGTAGCATCAGTTATTTCTACTCCATCAAAGTCGTAAGATTGTACTATCCAACCTTCCCCGTTATCTAAATCCCATAGGTCAAAACTAAACTCAGTTGTTGGCCTTTCAAAATCTACAACTAGTTGGCAAGGAAAATCTTTAAACTGTGATGGCGCATCACTATTATTTATTAAGAACCACTCACCAAGGCTATCTGCAAAGTCAGGATGTGCTCTGTTACCAGTGCCATTGTATCCCTGGAACCCACCTCCGCCGCCAGTGACCACATTTCCTGACACATCTATAAAGTTAGCTTGTGCTAGTACCGGGAATTCATTGTGACAGGCACTTCCTCCAGCCCCATTTTGGGCAACTCTTAGTCCATTTCGGAAGCTTAACCCGAAATCTTGTAAGAATTGGTCTGAGATTTCTAACCCTATTGATTGTGTTGTATTAGGAATACTCTCAAAATCTATTGGATTTGCATTTGCTTGACTACATATCACCGCCTCGATATCACAAGTAGTGTTACAACCATCTAAAGCTACTAAGTTCCCGTCGTCACATTGCTCACCAGTCTCTACTGTGCCGTTCCCACATGTAGGTCCTGTGGATGTCTCAATCTGACAAACAGAGGAACACCCATCACCATTGTTTAGATTATTGTCGTCACATAGTTCACCCGTTTCGATGACCCCATTACCACAGACTCCTCCAGTTGTAGACTCAGTTTGACAAGTAGCAGAGCAACCATCGCCCGATGTCGTATTACCATCATCGCAAACCTCGGAACCTTCAATATCGCCATTACCACAAACAGCCCCTGCAGCACCTGTTTCATCAGGGGTTTGATTTGATTGTAGCCTAGTAGTAATCAAAATTGATACCCCTATCAAGAATATCGTTATAGTCGCTAGAATTATTATTGAGACTTTTCTATTCATACTTTTGACTTACCAGTTCACTAAACTGATTAACACTTTGCATCGCATCTTCTCTGTCCTGATCGTTCAGCCTTCCTAGCATTTTAGTTAAACCCTCATTTGTCATAGAGATAAGGAGAATTTCTGCATCTTCAATTAACGATTCATAATATCCAGAGTTATCAGTGTTATTCAATCCTGCTTTCATAGAATCAACCTGACGCATAAGTCTATTTCCTAGTTTTAGCCAAGTTCGGAACTGATCAGAAGTAATGGTGTACTCAGGACGCATAAAGTCTTCTATTGCACCACTTGTCATAATACAAATGTCACTAATATCCAGCACTTCAACTTCAAACTCGCCATTCGCATCATTTAACTTCACTGTTTTAGTCCTTTCCTTAAAGTCAGATGGAGGAAATCCAGTATATTCTGCGACCAGTACACCATCTACTTTTAATCCTCTTCCAGCCATATCATCATCAAGCGCAAGGTCAATATCATTTGCTTTATCGAGAGCTGTTTCTGCAGTAATTCCAATTGATACATACTCTGCAAAACTCCCTGCAATGGTTTTGCCATTCTCGGATGCAGCTCGCGCAGCAAGAAGCTTGAACTCTCTCGTTCCTTTTTCTGGAAAGTTTCTAGGTGTTTCTAAGTGAGACATGATGAATTATGCCCTAATTGCTATAGGAAATAAAGAGAAAGAAAAACAAAGACCCAATCAATGTAGATTGGGTCAGCTCCACTAGAGAGCTATTGAGTAGCAATGACAAAGGGGTATCGCGACTTCAGGAAGACCTCAGCGTCTTCACTGAGATGGGTTTGGATCAGTCGAATCGCTGCCCTCAACACCTCCTGCTCATGAGATGGCTCAAGATTGGTTAGCATGACGGTGAATACAGGCGCAGGAACAATTTCGCCACCGATCACAACCCATGTATCATCAGATACGTCTATGTCGATACCATTAAAGGAGAAGTGCTTAAGTGCCATCGATGTAAAACCTACAATCAATGGCGCTGGTGGTCTCTCGATACCAAAGCCCTCTGCATAGAACGTCCAGTTTGGAACATTCATAATTTCTAGGGCTTTCTTGATACCCTCCATTATCTCCTCGTCAGTATCCACTTCTAAATAGTGATAGAGGCAAGTAAGTTGCCCATATGCGGTAACCTGCTTCCTAGCAATTCGCAGGATATGCTCCTGCCCACTGGTTTTGAAGCCTGTACCTTCTAGTTGCTCGTCCATCTAATACTCCCTATTTGAAATAGCTTCACCTTAGGGGATTATAGCATTTAGGCCTCTTTAGATTCGTATATTTGGCTTAGGATTGCAGCTGTTCCAAGCATCTGGGAGTGAATATGCTCGCGACCATTGGTAGCATTTATACATGCAGCATAGAAATTGAAGATTAATTGTCTGATTGCTTCTACAAATTTAGATAGGCCACCGTGTGCGTCGATAATTTCTAAGGTAAGACTTCCAAACTCATTTACCAACATAGACTCCTCTTTCTCGACGTTTTTATGTCCTTCTTCGTAGTACCTAATCTGAAATTTTCGCGTACCTACAACCGTCATAAATTTAGCCAAACTTGCATTTGGATTTGCATAGAAAAGGTTTTCGATACCTGCGAGCGCTAGCTCAGAAATATCTATCTTACGTGGATCACCTGTAGGAAGTTCAGCAAGTGCATAAAGCTGTAGAAGATTGTAAATTACGTCCCCAGCCTCGGAGATTACGTGAGTCGCTTGTTCAACAATAGATTGAGCTCCCTCGGACTCTACCGCTGACGCATGATTTAGCAATTCTTGGACAGCCTCAGCTGCTTCGGCAATCTCACTCTGCTTAAACTCTGGCCTATCTTCACGTTTATCTAGAAGCTCTATCACTCCGGGAGCAACCTCTATCATCGCTGTGCTAACGTTCGCTGCGCTCAAAAACGACAAAATATGGTCAGCGCTTTTGCGCTCACGCCCATACATTTTATTTTCGGCATCAATTAGTGCCAGGATTTCTCTTCTGGATTCTATTAGTTCGAACCCTCCCGATCTCTCGATTACTTTGTCTAAGAATGCTTTATCCATATGGAGATTATATCATGGAAATACAACCCCACACTCTATTACAAGGATAGGTTGAGCTCTTAGCTATTCAGTAACTGTGAATACAGTTCCATCACTCAAAGTAGCTCCAATTATTACCGCACCACTAGCTAAAACTCCAACTTTATAGCCATTATCTGGGATGTTGGAGATATATGTTGGTACAAGCCCTTTGATATCAGTAACATCTGCACCATTAGTCATGATATTTGAAGTTGTCACTGTGGGTAGTGAGTACCCTTCCTTATGGATAGGCTCATTACCTGAATTATCAAGCCTATACAAACTATATGCTTCTAGAATACTCTGAATATCTTCTCTTGCCGTTGCATCATTTGCTTGATCGATCCTATCTGCAGGACTAGTTCCTGTTTCTCCATAAACTATCTGAGTCAGCCACTCGTACCCATTTTCTTTAAATTCAGAGGCTACAACTTCAATAACCTCATCCTCACTCAGTCCCTTATCTAGTTCTGTCACCTGTGTGTAAAGTACAACCGAAACTACCAAAGAAATTATCGATATTGTCATTGCCAAAAACGACAGAATTGGGGATATATATTTCATAGTGGAATAATAAGGAATAAGCTTGGAGATTATAACAATAAAAAACAACCTATTGGACAGAGACTAAACTAAGCAACCACAGACGCAAAAAAACCAACTTTACAGTTGGTTTTTTAGTCCTAGCGTCGACCTATTTTCCCGGGCCCCTGCGGGCCGAGTATCTTCGGCGCTACACCGTTTCACTTCTGAGTTCGGGATGGGATCAGGTGGTGCCAGTGCGCTACAAACACTAGGGTGAAACGCTCTGCCCTACGTCGAGCGCTTCACTCCAGTGTCTGGATTTTTGGAGTTTTCAAGAGATTCCTCCCTTAAAACTGAATAGATCAACCAGTATATTATAAAACAACCTGGTCTGTATAAAACATTAACTTTTCTGTTACCGAAGTAACAGTTAGAAGATGCTTCATTGAAAAACAATGAAAAACATTCGACCTATTAGTACGCCTCGGCTAAATGCATTACTGCACGTACACCTAGCGCCTATCAACCTTGTGGTCTACAAGGGGTCTCAACGAAATCTCATCTTAAAGCCGGCTTCCCACTTAGATGCTTTCAGTGGTTATCCATATAGCAACGTAGCTACTCTGCAGTGCCCTTGGTAGGACAACAGATGCACTAGAGGTTACCTATTCCTGGTCCTTGCGTACTAAGGAATACTCTCTTCAGAATTCGAACGCCCACACCGGATAGAGACCGACCTGACTCACGTCGGTCTGAACCCAGCTCGCGTGCCACTTTAATGGGCGAACAGCCCAACCCTTGGAACCTTGTACAGCTCCAGGATGAGACGAGCCGACATCGAGGTGCCGAACACCACCGTCGCTATGAACGCTCGGGTGGTACTAGCCTGTTATCCCCGGGGTAACTTTTATCCTTTGAACAATGGCGCTTCCACACGCCACCAGAAGGTCACTAAGCCCCGCTTTCGCGACTGCTCGACCTGTCAGTCTTGCAGTAAAGCTCCCTTATGCCTTTATACTCTTCGACTGATTTCCATCCAGTCTGAGGGAACCTTAGGAATCTTACGTTACTCTTTGGTAAGAGACCGCCCCAATCAAACTACCCACCTGGCAATGTTTGGGTGCCCCGAGACAAACTATGTTGAATCGGGTCATAAAATTCTTAATATTTCTGTTCTAGGATCAAAAGTTGTGAAGGATATCAGATTAAACCTATATATCTTGTCTATCTTGATTATTATTTGTGTGTATCTCCTACCACAACTCTTGAATGGACCCACGACATAATCTGTCTGGGGGCCCCATCAGAAGCAACATAATTATAGGGAAGTATTACACTGGCGACTCCACTCCCCCTGGCGGGGAAGCTTCAAAGTCTCCTTCCTATACTCTACAATAAAGACATTACTCCAATGCCAAGCTGTAGTAAAGATCCCGGGGTCTTTATGTCCGGGTGCGGGTAGGCCGCATCTTCACAGCCAGTTCATTATTCGCCGAGCACCTTGCTAAGACAGCATCCAACTCGTTACGTCTTTCGTGCGGGACGCCTATTAAGCGCCGAGGAACTTCGCTACCTTAGGACCGTCAAGGTTACAGCCGCCATTCACCAGTACTTAAGTCAGAAGCTCATATCCGAAGATAATCACCCCCTTCCGTAATATTCTGGCATTGGGCAGACGTCAGCACATATACATCAGCTTACGCTTTAGCATGCACCTGTGTTTTTGTTAAACAGTCGATTGGATCAATTTTGTGCCCCCTTCCTATCGATCCCGTAAACGGGCGTAGAAAGGGCTGCCTTCTACCGAAGATACGGCAGCAATTTGCCGAATTCCTTAGCAAGATATAACTCGTACTCCTTGGTATTCTCTACCTGCCTACCTGTGGCGGTTTTGGTACGGTTACCTAGTTGTCTCGTTTAGAAGATTTTCCTGTAGGTAGAATATCCTGAATCGCCAAACACCTTAGTGAATGACTATACATCGCAATTCGCTTTCATCCGTTAGGAAACGAGTAACCGGACTTACCTAATTACTCTAACTTATTACTTGCAAGCCCACCTGTGGACTCTCAGACTTCTCCTCCCCAGTCCCTTCATCACTCAAACGACTCGTAGGTAGTACTGGAATATTAACCAGTTATCCATCGCCTACGCATTTCTGCCTCGGCTTAGGACCGACTAACCCTCAGACGAAAACCGGTGCTGAGGAAACCTTAGGCATTCGGAGGCCTGGTTTTTCACCAAGCTTTCGCTACTCATACCTGCATTCTTACTTGTATCCGCTCCACATTGCCTTACAGCTTATGCTTCAACGCTGAATACAACACTCCCCTACCCCATATATTGTCCGAAGACAAATTATAGATACGGCATCGGTACTATACTTGAGCCCCGATCATCTTCGGCGCAGAATCTCTCGACCAGTGAGCTGTTACGCACTCTTTAAAGGGTGGCTGCCTCCAAGCAAACCTCCTAGCTGTCATAGAAATTCCACCTCCTTAACCACTTAGTATAGATTTAGGGACCTTATCCGGTATTCTGGGATGTTTCCCTCTTGGCCAATGGAGCTTATCCCCCATGGCCTGACTCCTAGCAATTCACATATGGCATTCGCAGTTTGAGAGAGTGCGGTACGTCCGGAGACGCCCACGACCCAATCAGAGCTCTACCTCCATATGGTTCAAAACTAAGGCTAGCCCAAAAGCTATTTCGGGGAGAACCAGCTATTTCCGTGTTCGATTGGCGTGTAACCGCTATTCACAGGTCATCGGAGAGCTTTTCAGCGCTCACCCGTTCGGTCCTCCATCCTTATTTCTAAGGACTTCAACCTGCCCATAAATAGATCACACGGTTTCGGGTCTATGTCCAACGATTAAAGTCGCCCTTTCAGACTCGCTTTCGCTATGCCTCCGCAGCGGAACTGCTTAAGCAACCGTAGAACATAACTCGCAGGTTCATTCTTCAATAGGCACGCCGTTCACGTCCGGAGACGTGTTCGACTGATTGTAGACATACGATTTCAGAAACTATTTCATTCCCCTATCAGGGGTGCTTTTCACCTTTCCCTCGCGGTACTTGTTCACTATCGATCTTGAAAAGTATTTAGCCTTGCCGGGTGGTTCCGGTAGATTCCCACCAAATTTCACTTATGTGGTGGTACTCAGGGACAAAGTCCGTTAAGACGCAAAGATTTTATATACACGATTGTTACGTTCTATGATGTGACATTCCAGTCAACTTCTATTATCAATGCATTTTGTAACTTAACCTAGTGGAAATTGGTCCACTAACGACTATGCCCTACAACACCTTATAGATAGCCTCCAATAAGGTGGAACAGACCTATCCCAAAACCGAAGTCCTGTTCAAAGTAAGTTCCCTATCTATAGGTTTGGGCTTTTTCCCGTTCGCTCGCCGCTACTAAGG
>CAYGMI010000011.1:16823-26897 GCA_964351125.1 uncultured Candidatus Saccharibacteria bacterium
GAAATTACATTATTTGTCTATTTTCATCGAGTTACTAAGATGTTTCAGTTCACTCGCTTTCCTTCAACATGGCTATGTGTTCACCATGAGATCCTTGAGGTTTGCTCAAGGGGGTTTCCCCATTCGGACATCTGCGGGTATATCGCTTCTTGGCAGCTTACCGCAGCTTATCGCAGCCTAGTACGTCCTTCATCGGCTTTTCAAGTCAAGGCATCCATCGTACGCCCTTGGTTATTTTTCATTATTCTCCGTTTTAATACCAAAGTTGTTTTATTAGTTATACCTAATTTATTTCTTTATTATTGGTGCAAAAATGTACCGAAGTACAATTTTACGAATAATATTGAACTGTTGATCTATTCAGTTTTTAAGGAACAATCCTTAGCCTGAATTGGCTAACTATGATCATATACTATATGACTATTGTTAACCAACTGTTAAGCCGGATTATTTTATCGAAAAGTGGAGCCTATGGGATTCGAACCCATGACCTCATCATTGCAAATGTTTCGCTCTACCAGCTTAGCTAAGGCCCCTTTTTGGGAAACACTCGTCTTATATTGAGTATAGGCCAACCAAGACTCGAACTTGGGACCTCAGTCTTATCAGGACTGCGCTCTAACCAACTGAGCTATTGGCCTGCACTCAATGCAAACTCTAGAGCTTAAGCTGCAGAGAGGTCTCGGGCAGATAAACTCTTAATTTCGATTCTATTTAATGTGCAACTTTGAAAATTCCGAAAAGTGATAGGGAAAAACAGATAAAACTAGGATGGGTGTAACTATGTACTTTGTACTATTAGAAAACACATGAAGAACATGTGTCCGGACTCCAAAACGTGTCCGATAATAAATTACCGGAAACAAAGTCCATTACTCCTTAGAAAGGAGGTAATCCAACCGCAGATTCCCCTACGGTTACCTTGTTATGACTTAAGCCTGGTTGCTGCCCCTACTTTAGGCCTAGATAAACTAGGACGTCGAGCGAGAGCAACTTCCGTGCCCTGACAGGCGGTGTGTACAAGGCCCGAGAACGTATTCACCGCGCCATTCTGATACGCGATTACTAGCAATTCCGACTTCATGTAGGCGAGTTTCAGCCTACAATCCGAACTGAGACAACATTTGATGGGATTAGCTCCACCTCGCGGTTTGGCTGCCCGTTGTTGTTGCCATTGTAGCGTCTGTGTAGCCCTAGACATAAGGGATATGCTGACTGGACGTCATCCCCTCCTTCCTCCTCGTTTTGGCAAGGCAGTTCCCAGAGAAATATATAACACTGGGTAGGGGTTGCGCTCGTTGTGGGACTTAACCCTACATCTCACGACACGAGCTGACGACAGCCATGCAGCACCTCTGTAGCACCCTCGAAGGCGACTCCTTTTCGGGAGCTTGCAGCTACAGTTCAAGCCTAGGTGAGATTCTTCGCTGATCATCGAATTAAACCAGGCGCTCCACTGCTTGTGCGGGACCCCGTCAATTCCTTTGAGTTTTAATCTTGCGACCGTACTCCCCAGGCGCCCTGCTTAACGCGTTAGCTGCGGCACTCATCCCAAAGCCCATCAACTCCGAAGAGTTAACAAACATGAGACAAACACCTAGCAGGGATCGTTTACAGCGTGGACTACACGGGTATCTAATCCGTTTTGCTCCCCACGCTTTCGAGCCTTAGCGTCAGGTAAGGTCCAGAAGATTGCCTTCGCCATTGGTGTTCCTCCTGATATCTACGCATTTAACCGCTCCACCAGGAATTCCATCTTCCTCTACCTACCTCAATCAATCCAGTATCTGTTGCATTTCTCCGGTTAGGCCGGAGCATTTAACAACAGACTTGAAAAGACGCCTACGCATCTCTTTACGCCCAGTAATTCCGGACAACGCTCGTAGCTCACGTATTACCGATGCTTCTGGCACGTGATTAGCAGCTACTTATTCATAAGGTACATTCAGAACCTTATTCCCTTATAAAAGGAGTTTACGACCCTAGAGCCTTCATCCTCCACGCAATGTCGCGGCGTCAGACTTTCGTCCATTGCGCACAATTCCTGATTGCTGCCTCCCGTAGGAGTCTGGGCCGTATCGCAGTCCCAGTCTGGCTGTTCACCCTCTCAGGCCAGCTACCCGTCATAGACTTGGTGAGCAATTACCTCACCAACAATCTGATAGGCCATGGGCCCGTCCTAAACCGCCGAAGCTTTACTATACAAAACCCGAAGATCCGTACAGACTATCTGGTATTACCCCACCTTTCGGTGAGCTATCCCAGAGTTTAGGGTTGGTTCCCATGTATTACTCAGCCGTCTGCCACTGTCCATTACCCGAAGGTAATTTCTCGTTCGACTTGCATATCTTAGGCACATTGCTAGCGTTAGTCCTGAGCCAGGATCAAACTCTCCATGAAAAATGCATTAACGGCATTGGCGCCTGCACTTTTACCTTACTTCATTACAACGACGTGTTGTGTTGTAACTACATAAGGGTTTGGTTTTTTTAAATCTAAATAGAAGCCAATTTCTAAAAAGATTTCAAATTTGATTTCTTCCTAGCTTGTATTTGTTTGTCTTAATATTAAAACCATCAAAGATTTTCTCCGAAGAGAAAATATTGACGTTCCCTATCACTTTTCGAATTTCAAAGTTCCGCCAGAATAATATGCACATAAGCTTGTTAGCATATACATGTGCATTCTATCTTTTGAAGCTTCTAGAAGTTTTCTCCTAGATAAGACTTGGAAGTTAAGGCGTATGCGGATTCTATCACACGAGTCGGAAGCTGCCAACAATATTACAAAGAAAATTTATAGAAAGCTCAGATTAGCTTTTAAGCTTATACACGCTATCTTTTGTCTTGCCAGATCGTGCTATCAATCCTAGCTTTTCGAGCTTATTCATATCTCGACGGAGTGTACGGGTACTAACTGCAGAGATACTATCCGTGATGTCACTCATCGTTAATTCTCCTCCTGAACGAATCATCTCGTAAATTTCTTCTTGTCTTTCATTTAAGTCGAACACTGTTTCATTCTTAATCACCTCCGCTGCTGGAGTTATCTTTTTGGGTTTGGACCTAGGCTTAGGTTTCGAAGCTTCAGTAACGTGCACTACTAAGTCCGTGGCTGCAGTTGCTAGTGCTCCAGTAACTCCTTCAACCTTCGCTTCTTTCTGATATTTATGGATAAGTTCCTCGATATCATCACCTACTGTCTCATCCCATTTAAAGCTGTCATCGTCGTATTTCTTAATCCACTTATATAGCTTCTTAAGTACGACACCAAAAAGTACTACAGCTGTGATGAGCTTGAGAATGTTTTTTATAGTATTGAAATCATTGTCTTTATTCTGCATATCTGGGCATGTGTTCCGAATATAGTTTCTCTCACTTTTCGGACAAAATCAAGGCAGTTAGCCCGAAGATTGAGAGTCTTATATTGTCGTGATATAATCATATAATTGACAATTGAAATGAAAGGCAACACAAGGTGGAATTTATCCCCGCAAGTTCAGGTAAGGATGAGACTCATAGGTATGTACACCTAAATGGGCTAAACCCCCATCTAGGCTATGCCTTGTACGGCTCCTGCGCAGAACTGCTTAATAATGCTACTCGGCGTGGCTGTAAATTGCAGCTGGTACGTTCTATTACCAGCATAAACAACGGTGGTCACAAAAACCTAGGGATCATCTGGATACTGAGCATCTCCTGTGAATTAGACTCACAGCATGAGCTGTCTGGAGGAATCTATTGGGTGCTTCAGGGGATCAACCTCTTTAACGAGGCATATACTCCTAAGCCACAACTGCAAACAGTGTATCGACAAAAAGGGATGCCAACGATGAAAGAAATTTCTACGTGGATGATGCAGTTCGATGGAAAACCCCCACAGAACCCGGAGGACGCGGCTTCTGATCTACTTAACGGTTTAGAAGCCGAAGTAGTTAAGGAACTGGCGGAGCAACTTTTGCAGGTCCCAATTCCTGAACCAACATAACCAGACCTTTCTATTCGTCATGAAATCGAGAGCAGACATAAAAGTACTGCTCTCTTTTTGTATCTACACTTCGTAGTCCTCAAGGTCTCCCCAACTTTCACCCAATTCTACACCTACTCCTAGTGGTACTTTAAGCTTTATTACTTCAAGCATCTTTTGCTCTACATCCTTGGCAAATTCTTTAAAAGTTTTGTCTTTAATTAAGTCTTCTACCTTCAAGCTAGTTTTATACTCAAAAATCAGTTCATCATGCACTTGCAATATCATCTTGGCTGGATAGTTTTCAAGAATTCTAGATACTCCAATCATCGCCATCTTAATAATATCGGCAGCACTACCCTGCAATGGGAAGTTCATCACCTCACGTTCCGTTGCTTTGCGCAGCATGTAGTTTGGTGACTTTAAACCAATAGTAGATCTGCGACGTCCCATAATCGTCTCGACATAACCATCTTCCGTAGCTTTCTCGATCAAGCTATCGAAGTACTTCTGCACATTTGGATAGCGATTAAAGTATTTAGTAATGAACTCGAGTGCCGTTGCCTGATCGACTTTGAGGCGGTCGGCGAAGCCGAACGCCGACATTCCATAAACGATACCAAAGTTGATAGTTTTTCCAACTTTTCGCTTCTCTTTATCAACATCCTCCACTTTAATGTCGAAAATCTCTGCCGCAGTTTTTGCATGAATATCAGTACCTGAGGTAAAGGCATCTCGCATATTGTCTTCGCCAGAAAGCTCTGCTAGTAATCTAAGTTCTTGCTGCGAATAGTCAAAAGCTACAAACATTGAACCTTCGGGAGCAACAAATGCTTTACGCATATTCACCCCTTCAACTTCACCAAGAGGGATATTCTGCATATTCGGGTTCTTAGAAGAGAATCTACCCGTTAATGCTCCCAATTGATTAAACACCGCATGTATCCTACCAGTCTTAGGATTTACCTGAGTAGGTAGTGGTTTTACGTATGTCGAAAGTAGCTTCGTGAGCTCCCTGTATCCCAAAATCATACCCACAATAGGGTCTACATCAAGAATCTCTCGCAGGGTTCGCTCGTCAGTTGAGTACTTTCCCGACTTGGTCTTTTTACCTGAAGGGAGACCTTTTTCTTCAAAAAGTACGTCTCCAACCTGACTAGGTGAACTGATATTAAATTCGTGCCCTACATCTTCGAATATCTCTGCTTGGATTTTATCTATTGCAGCCGACAGAGTGTCGTGGTCTTTATTTGTCTGCTCCACGTCCAATACTATTCCGTTACGCTCCATTTGCACTATCACCGGCACTAACTTTTGCTCCACCCCAACCAGATCTCTTAGATCGGACTTCTCTTTCATTTCATCCCTCTGAAGCCTATATGCCTCAGCTAGCTTTTCAGCCTTATCCCTTTCGCTGTCAGAGACATCTAATTTATACCAGTTGACCACACTTGGTAAGTCTTGCTTAATCTGCCCCTCTGAAAGTATATAAGTAGAGATCACGACATCGTAGATCCCGAAGTTTCTCTCTAAACCTAAATTCTGCATTACGTGCAACAATCCTTTTGCGTTATCAGTCACCAACCATTTAGTTTCCAACTTATTTAAGAAGTCAGACAACAGATCACGACCAACCACAAACACTTCTTTTCCGTTAGAGATCACCAGCTTTGCGCATGTCCAATTAAGTGGATCTCCATTCTCCTCGATATGTGTAACGGCATAAACTTCTTCCGCCTTAATAGCCTTACCATCCCAAGCAGGGATAACCTCTGGTGTTGCAAACAAAGATTGTTGCTCGGTGGCCTGTTCAAATGCAGGAGACTCCTCTGGTGGTTGTAAGTTTTCTAGCTTTCGCTTCAGTGAATAGAACTCCATTTCTTGAAAGAAATTTTGAACCTCTTGAAGATCATATGTTCCAAACGGAGCTTTTTCGAAATCAAAACTTATAGGAGCATCACATATTATTGTCGCCAACTCTTTAGACTTCTTTGCTATCTCATAATTTTCAGCCAACTTTTTCTGATAACGATTCGGAACCTCTTCTATTCGGTCATATATTTCGTCCAAATGTCCGAATTCGGACACAAGAGTTACAGCTCCTTTTTTACCAATACCAGCTACACCTGGAATATTATCTGAAGCATCTCCTTCTAGGGCTTTTATATCAATTATGTAGTCTGGTCCTACCCCCATCTTTTCTTCTACAGCCTCAGAGTCAAACAGCTTAGATTTAGAAAAACTACTACCCGCTAAATACACAAAAGTATCTTCGTCGACTAGTTGGAACAAGTCACGATCCCCTGTGACGATAATAGTTTCCGCCCATTCACCCGAATGTCTCTCGTCTATAGTACCTATTAGATCGTCTGCTTCATATCCGGGTAGCTTTAGACAAGGGATATCGAAACTCTCCAAAAGCTTCTCCACACTAGGGATTTGAACTATCAAATCATCATCTGGACTGGATCTATTCGCCTTGTAAGCTGGATACATATCGTGACGTACCGTGTCTCCAGGGGCATCAAAAAGTGCAACTACATGAGAAGGCTTAAACTTGATTAAAACGTCTAGAAGTAAGCTTGCATATCCATATACCGCATTAGTTAGCTCCCCCTTGGCATTGGTTAATGTTGGAGGGAAGGCATGATAAGCCCTATGGATTAATGCGTGGGAATCGATTAGTAATAAAGTCTGATCTCGGTGATTTGATTTAGCCATGAGCGATTATAGCAGGATGCAAAAAATCAGTTTAGAATATATTGACTATATATATTAAGTAGCCTATAATATATAATCGCTACTTAATAATCTCTAAAGGGAGATAAGTAATGAAGCTCATTTTGAGTTTGGCAATCGCAGTTTTCTTTGTAATAAATGTAGCCAACGTTCTAGCCCAGCCGCCGATAGGACCATCACCTGATGGACCCGTCCCAACTCTGACATGGAGCGATCCAAGTGCTACCTTTGTACTAGAAGGAAATAGATACTTGGTTACACCGATGGTTACTACAAATGCGACCACTGAGTATAGTATAGTGCTCTACGTTAACGGCACCTCTAACTTTATCGCCGACAGTATTGCACCTTGCAAATCATTTTCGATGAGTGCACAAATTCAAAGAGGTCCATTTCCGATACTCGAGATCGTTGGAAGCGGTACTACCCCGGAATTACCGAGCGGTGGTTGTATTCCTGCTCCAGCTCTCATTGAGGATATCGCTACAGCAACACCTGTTGTAACACCAACTGTAACGGCAACACAAATCACTCCAGAAGACACAGCGAGTATTTTAGCTGTCGAACCTTCTTCAGAACCAGTGTTCCCCATTGCTACAGCAACACCCGCCCCACCAGCTCACAACACTGGTGCGTGTGAAGTTTGGCGGGAAGGCTTACCAACAGTAAGCAACCAACTACTCGGCAGAAACATTATTCTGCTTGACGATACAATCACCGTACAAAATGGTGAAGTACTATCGTCAAATGAGCACCCAGAAGGTGAAGACCTCTGGAATAGTGGTATCCTCATCGTGCAAGAGGTACCCAGCGTCAATGGTTCAGTATTTTATATCAATGGCGTTTACCAGTTGCATGTTCGTATCAGCAGCAATTCTTGGGAAACAACTCCCAGTTGCGCATGGTACGCGCGGTAGAGATTAATAAAATACCGCAAACGGGGTCCGCAAAAACGGACCCCGAAAGCTTTCTAATCTATCTATTCTGAGTCCTGCTCTTTTACCTCCACCTCTTCTTTGGAGACACCTTTAGTATCAAATAGACTGTTATCAGATGGCGGGTTTGCCCCTTTAACACCTTCGAATAGTTTATCGAACTCTTCAGATTCAACCACCTCTTTGTCTAGCAACATCTCCTTAAGCTTTTCCGTCAGATCTTTATGCTCGGTTAGAATACCCTTTGCTTTTTCGTAAGCTTCAGTAACCAATTTTCTTACCTCTTCGTCGATTGTCTTAGCTGTATCATCGGAGTACTCTTTACTATCACCGTAGCCATAACCCATGTGCATTAGATCTTCGGAGTCTCCATACTTAATCAATCCCAATTTTTCACTCATTCCAAACTTCTGCACCATATTTCTAGCAACTGTAGTTGCCTGACTAATATCGTTTGATGCGCCAGTTGAGATATCACCTAAGAAGATCTCTTCTGCTGCACGACCCCCAAGTGCTACCACCAAGTTAGATAGCAGTTTAGTTTTACTAGTTATTGAATTCTCGTTGAGTGGTAGGAACTCAGTTACTCCACCAGCTCCGCCACGAGCGATAATAGAGACTCTATGCACAGGGTTTGCCTGCGGCACAAACTTAGAGACTACAGCATGTCCAGCTTCGTGGTAGGCAACCAATCCCAATGTATAGTCGTCACGTTGCTTAGACTTCTTTGCAGGTCCCATTGTTACCTTAGACGCTGCCTCTTCAATGTCTGCTCTGGTTAACTCTTTTGCTCCACGCTTAGCTGCAATAATTGCTGCTTCGTTCATAGTGTTCTCTAATTCTGCACCCGAGAAGCCGATAGTTCTCTTGGCAACCCTTTCTAGACTTACGTCTTCTGCTAATGGCTTGTTCTTTGAATGAATATTCAAGATCTGCTCTCTTCCCTTTGCATCTGGAAGATCAAGAGTAACTCTTCTATCAAACCTTCCTGGCCTTAGGATTGCAGGATCTAATACATCTGGCCTATTGGTAGCTGCAATCACAATTACGTTAATGTTCTGCTCAAAACCATCCATCTCTACCAAAATCTGGTTTAGTGTTTGTTCTGTTGTACCTGACTGAATTGTTGTACCACGCTTTCTGGCAACTGCATCAATCTCATCGATAAAGATCAGGGCAGGCGATGCTTTCTTAGCCTTTTCGAATAAGTCTCTCACTCTTGATGCTCCAGCTCCTACAAGCATTTCTTCGAATTCTGATCCTGAGGTATGGAAGAATGGAACCCCTGCTTCTCCAGCGATAGCACGTGCCATTAAGGTTTTACCGGTTCCAGGTGCACCTATCATCAAAACACCCTTTGGAATCCTGGCTCCTAGCTTTCTAAACTTATTTGGTTGCTTTAAGAATTGCACAATTTCGCTCAATTCTTCCTTAGCCTCGTCTACCCCAGCCACATCAGCGAATGTAATATCTGGCTTTACTCCCCAGAACATTCTTGCTTTTGATTGTCCAAATCTCATTAATCCACTACCCGAGCTCTGTAGACCTCTGAACAATACAAATCCTAGAACTACAAATCCTACCAAAGTTAGAAGTGAGATGATGTCTCCCCAAGGAATAGTAGATACAGGGAATGTAACAATCACTGAACTGTCATTCTGCAAATCGATATCCTCATCTTGTAAAATTCTTACGAATGAAGCAAATCCTCCATCCCAACTAAGCACCGACTTATTAATCTCAACATTCGATACTCTTCCATACAGCTCTCCACCGATACTATATACAGATGAGAATACTTGATTGTTTAGTCTCTGGCTAAAAGACTCCTGACTCACATACTCGGCAGCACTTCTTAGTGGAGTAACCACAGCAGTCAACTCTTGGAATGTAAGGTTCTGGTCTTTTAGAGCCAATTCTAAATCAGCTTCTGAAGATCCTTCTACTACTACATCTTTAGCATTTGTACTTGATGTAATCCCCAGAATAAAGTCATCACCAATAATTAACTCGGAGATTCTATCTTCATTTTGTGAACTAAATACATTTCTAAGCTGTTCGATTGGATCTTCTGGCTTCAATCTTACTACCAATTCTTCTAGCCTGATCGATTCGATAGCACTTGATTTCGAATCTTCTCCATTTATCTGTTCCGGTATTTCGAATTCCTCTGAATCAGCGACTACAACATACTTATCTTGGGCCACAATTTCTCCTGTGTCCCGGATCTCGATACTAGAATAATCATTATTCTTAAAGTTCCTAATAAACTGATCTAGTGAGATTGGCTGAGATGGAGTTCCTGAGCCTATCCAACCTGAAACTAGAAAGAACACAATTATCAATCCTACTATTAAGTATAGGGGATTAAATTGAATCTTAAATACTCGTGACTTACTTGCTGACTGCCTCTTAATCTTGGGTCTGTTCCCTT
>CAYGMI010000012.1:0-11071 GCA_964351125.1 uncultured Candidatus Saccharibacteria bacterium
GGATAACCCCATTTGATAATAATCTAATAGTTATTGAACTCACCGACAACACAGATAAACTATCAAGTGAAGATCTACTAGGTCAGAAAAGAATGATCGACTCACTATTGAAGGCTAAAAGCGTTCAAGAGTTGGGACAAAATGTATTAGAGGTGCTTGCAGAACTGATACAGTCCGATTCCTCCAGCTTTGCCACGCTTGGTGAACTAGGAATGCAGCCAATTGCACTTCACCCCGAATCTAGTCCAGACAGATTAGAGATAATAGGTAAGATCTCTAAAGCTGGCATGAACAACCTATTCCCACTCTTCGAAGAAGACATCATCTATATACCCGACATACACCTAATTAATTGGCTACCAGATGAATTAAGGACAGGACCCACCAGATCTTATTTGGGAGCTATAGTCAGGAAGGATTCTGAGGCTGTAGGTATAGTAAATCTTGCGCGAGAAAGTGTGGGAGGATTTGAAGAAAGTGAGTATCAGATATTAAAATCACTTCTTCCTTTGTTCAATATATCCTACGATATGATTGACCACCTAGAAAATATTGCAATCTCTGAAAGAAAAAGAAGAGTCGCTGCAGTTATCACACATGATCTGATCACCCCGGTTAGCGTAATTAAGCTTCAAATCTATAAATTGCTAAAAAATAAGAATAAGGTATCTGGAACAGACCTATCAGAGATTTGTGAGAGAATTGACCAACAAATTGATAGAATTATCGCAATTACGGAGTCTGCCAAAGAGATCGACGCAATTCAAAGTGGTGAAAAAGTTCTAGAATTAAGCAGCTGCGATAGAGTTTTTGAGTTAATCAAGGATACTGTAGTAGAGTTCATAGCACTAAAAGGCCTTAAGAGTAGCCAAGTAGAAATGGGATTTGTAGAGCGTGACTTCGAGATAGAAGTTAATGTCATTTGGTTGGATAGAGTCATTGGTAATCTGCTCTCGAATGCATACAAGTATCGAGACATCAACAAAGGAGAACTTAAACTTAGAATATTACCTAGATTTATCCAGGCAGATAACAAATTTGAGCTTGTAGTCGAAGATAACGGGATTGGTATACCATCTCAGGATCTCGCAACACTATTCGAGCCCTACACTAGAGGTATAAATGCAGAAAGACACGCTGGAGGACTTGGTTTGGGGCTATCAATTGTAAAAAACATTATCGAAATGATGGGAGGAAGAATTAGAGTCGAGTCGGAGTTAGGCAAAGGAACAAGGTTTACCATTACCCTTCCTGCCAAACCACTTTCAGAAACTTACCGTGTCACTCTTGATGATCCCTATATTAGGGTACGGACAGTTAACGAAATAGTAGCCTTAGCAGAGGAAGATGATAGTGATATATCCTTTGACTCAGACCTAGAAGAAGCATAGAGAATAAAGTGCTATATTCAATTATGGATCAAGACACACCCAAATATATCCGCTACCAAAAACTGGTCGGTGAGACTCCACTTGAGGCCCTTAATAGACTTAAATCCGAAAAGCCAGAGCTTCAGAACGTCAGACTTGCTTACGCAGGTAGACTCGACCCGCAAGCGAGCGGAGAACTCCTCATACTAGTTGGAGAAGAATGTAAAAAGAGAGATCACTATCAAGGTCTAGACAAAGTCTACACGTTCGAACTACTCATTGGAGTTAGCACAGACACAGGGGACATTATGGGCGAAATTACCCAGTTCAACCACACTAGTAAAGTCTCCGAGTCAGAGATACTGACTACGGCAAAAGGCTTTGAAGGCAATTTTGATCAGGAGTTCCCCGTATACTCATCAAAAGCTGTCGACGGCAAACCCCTATGGCAATGGGCAAAAGAAGGTAGATTAGATGAGATCAAAATCCCTACTCATCCCGTTACAGTTCACAATATTGAATTGATTGGCTCAGAAAAAATAAAGAGTGAAACAGTGTTCCACGAGATAGAGTCTAGGATTAATAAGGTAACCGGTGACTTTAGACAAGCAGAGATTATAGAGCATTGGAAGGAAAAGCTCACAGATGGCTACGAAATCCAGACATTCAAACTAGAAGCTAAGGTAGGTTCTGGAACATATATTAGGCAGCTAGCCTTCGACTTCTCTAAAAAACTTAGAGTACCAATGTGCTGTTGGAGCATACACAGGAACTCCATAAATATTTAAAGTTCTTGTAATCATTAAGAACTATTGTAAAAATGACCTATGAAACTGGAAACTATAGAAAAAGAACAGCAAGGATTAGTATACGCTTCAGAACTGGAACTCACTTCAGCAACTACAGATACGCAAACGGGAGGAATAGACCTTAAGGATAAAAGAGGGTGGCGTAGAAAGGCTAAACTACCAAGTATATCCTTTATCAGAAAAGAGAGAAGAGAAGAAGAACCCAAAACTTTCTCGCTGAGAGCTAGTCAGAGATTTTCTATATCAAGAGCAAAGCTCGCAGAAATTCTAAGTGGATCTAGTCCAGATGGACAAGGAGTTTTCAGTTCAGTAGCAGAAGGTTTCGATACCAAATTTAATAGACCAGTCATGTTCAAGATACCCAGATCAGGATTAATCACTGACAGACTAACTTCAGAAAGCATTAACTTGCTTTATAAAGAGGTCCGAGAGCTTGGTAACCTCAACCATCCAAACATCCTAGAAGTATATGATCTAGTTACGTTCAAATTGGAAGATGGCACACTCATACCTGCAATGGTGATGGAGAGGGCAGAAGGAGATATTACCTCGAAATTTAGTAGTGAAACCTTAATGTCTATCGATAGTCCGAGCTTATATTCAAGTGTCTCAGATATGACTTTGCAAGTTGCTGACGCTCTAGACTATATCCACAATAAGGGATTAGTGCACCGAGATCTAAAGCCTGAAAATATTTTATATTCAGTAGGCGCAGATCAAACAGACAGATATATCCTAGCCGATCTAGGATTAGTACAAGGGTCCTACAGAAAAGATGAGACTCCTGCCCAAATGAATGCCGCTCCCACATTCTATGCCGCACCAGAACAAGTAGTATCTCTAACAAGAGACATAGCAGGAAGAACAATCCAACCTGAACTACACGCAAAGCACACTCCTAAGAGTGACCAGTATGCACTAGCAATGTGTGCATATAAAATGCTATCAGGAGAAGAAACTTTTAAACCTTTCTTATCACCAGATGGCAAAGCCTTCGCATTTCAAACTACACATGAATACCTCTTAAAAGATTATGGCATTCCAAACCAAATATATAACGTTTTTCTTAAAGCCACTAGCTACAACCCAGACGAAAGATTTAGCTCCTGTAAAGAATTTGCTAGGGAATTAGCAGCTGCGATCACTGAAACAAACTACATGATTGCAGCCTAGACTAGTCCCTCTTAATTCTAATACTATTAAGCACCACACTAATCGAACTTAGAGCCATTGCTCCACTAGCCAATACGGGGGATAGTAATAGACCTGTAATTGGATAAAGTAACCCCGCAGCTACTGGAATTGCCACTAGATTGTAGCCAAACGCCCAGAATAGATTTTGTCTTATCACATTCAGTGTCAGCCTTGAGACCGCAATAGATTCGATAACCTTATCCAAAGTGCCATGTACCAAAACAATGTCACCCGTCTCTATTGCCACATCTGTACCCGTTCCCATCGCTATCCCTATATCGGCCTGAGCTAAGGCTGGAGCATCATTAACACCATCTCCTACCATTGCCACAATCATTCCAGGATTCTCAGACTGCAAAGACTTGATTTTGTTAACTTTATCGCTTGGTAGGACTCCTGCAATCACCTCATCAATGTTTAGCTCTAATGCAATCGCATCGGCTGTTGACTGGTTGTCACCGGTTAACATCACAACTCTTATTCCGAGTTGATGCAACTTATTAATAAGTCCTGCAGAAGATTCCTTGATTGTATCTGCTAGAGCAAATATAGCAGCAGGAACATTATCTATAGCCATTATTACTACAGTTTTTCCAGCTTCCGCTAATTTCTTAACCTGCTCATCTACCTCAGAAGTAGTAACACCCTCGTCATTCATAAGCCTTGGATTTCCAATAGTAATTAGCCTTCCATCTATACTCGCCTGAACTCCTTTACCTTCAATATTTTTGAAGCCTGAAGACTTTATAGATTCGTCCTTCTCTGAATCTGTAAACTCCTGAATAGCGTTCGATAGAGGGTGTTCAGACAATGATTCAACCGCATTCGCTAATTTGAATATTTCAGACTCTCTAAAATCCTTAAGAGCTACAAAATCTGTCACCTCTGGCTGTCCCTTTGTGAGTGTTCCGGTTTTATCAAAGACGATAATCTTAGTTTTATATGCTAACTCAAGTGCCTGGGCATCTTTAATTAATATTCCATTTCTGGCTGCCTTACCTGTTCCAACCATTATCGCCGTTGGAGTTGCAAGCCCCAAAGCACACGGACAGGCAATTATTAGAACAGAAGTAGCTACGAAGGTTGCGAATTGCAATGAAGCATCTTGATCTATCATGCCTAATGCTGGTGCTATAACTAACCAGAAGGCAAATACAAATATTGCAATTGCAATTACTACTGGAACAAATACTCCCGAAATCTGGTCTGCAAGCTTTTGAACCGGAGAAGTGGAGGCCTGAGCTTCTTCCACCATTTTGATTATTTGAGAGAGTAGAGTATCCCTCCCGATTTTCTCGGCTTTGAATACAAAACTACCACTTCGGTTAATAGTTGCCCCGATCACTTTGTCTCCTTCGTTCTTTACAATAGGCATGGACTCACCCGTCACCATAGATTCATCAATTGTACTTACTCCTTCTATAATCTCTCCATCTACGGGGACTTTCTCTCCGGGGCGGACTCTAATCAAATCACCTTGTGTCAGCTGCTCGATAGGAATACTAACCTCTTTGCCACCCCTAATCACTGTCGCCTCTTTTGCCTGCATCTCTAGAAGTTTTTTGATCGCACTATTTGCCTGACCTTTTGCTCGAGCTTCTAGCAACCTACCCAACAAGATAAAGAACACAATAAAAACAGCCGCCTCGAAAAAGACATCTACCTCTATATCACCAAACAGTTTGGGAACAAATGTAACAAAAGTGGAGAATAGCCAAGCAGTAAAAGTACCCAAAGCCACAAGCGTGTCCATATTTGCTGTCTTAGCTTTCAGTGCACTCCAAGCGCTCTCAAAAAACTGTCTTCCTCCGATAAACAGGATTGGAGTAGCCAATAAGAACTGTAGTAGAAAGAATAAATTTATAGAATACCCAGCACTATCTAGAGTAATCGTCCCCAGTGGTGCCATATCCATCTGAACCATGCCCAACATTCCAAGCAGCATCCGCAGCATTATCAAAGCGAATGGAATCACACCTATCCCAACCCAAAGGACTCTACGTTGCAACGCCTCATATGCTTTCCTCTTTAGAAGCGTAGCGTGATCATGCATTTTGTGATTATGCTGGGCAGTAGGGGAGGCAAGCAGCACTTCGCCACCTTCTCCTGTAATCAATTTGTAACTACCAGCTTTAGCAACAGCTGACTTTATTTCTTCTAGGTTTGTTTCCGAATCGTCGAACTCCACCGTCATTTTCTCGGTGGCAAAATTAACTAAAACACTATTCACTCCGTCTACCTTACCAACCATCTTTTCGATCAAAATCTTACAGCTAGCACAATGAATTCCAATTACAGGGTATGTTTGCTTAATCATTTAAGAGACAATAACTTGATAATTTTCGGAGGGGTTAGCGTCTGCCACTGCCTTTGAGATATCCTGTATCTGCTCGTTGAATTGCTCAGGAACCTCCAAATAGTGCTCTTCTCCTTCTTGCACAAGCCTCACATCTTTCCAATCTTCGACAGCTATTCCAATTAAAGCTCTGCAAGCATCGCAGTTTACTCCTGTTACTTTATATTTCTGCATTTCATTCTTCTAATAAGTATTGTTAAACAACTGTTATTGTCACTGGTGGAACCATTCCCATCGTGCAGGTCAACTTATACACCCCTGCAACTGGCGTGAACTCCACAATACCATCCCCTTTAAGAAGATCTACCATTCCTGGGAACAATCCTCGTGCAGCCATATAGTTACCGCAGCCTTGGATACCTTGGTTATCTACCCTAAGCACAGTTGGCACACCTGCCTTTAACACGGTTCCAGATGTAGGAATGTACTCAAATCCTTTTGCAGTGATTGATAGTGTTTGCACCCCATCTGGACTTAGATTCACTTCTTGTGGATTTACAGCTTGCGCAGAACTGAAGTTAAGGTTGATGTCGCTTAGGCTTGGTAGCCCTAAAACATTCATCTGGGCATTCAGATTATAGATAGCAAAGAATAGAACTAGCATTCCAGCAACTCTATTAAAGCCCATAGTTAGCTTTGGCTTTGAGTTAAACTTAATACTCGAAATACTTATAGAAGCTAAAATTGGTAGCGTTCCTAATGCAAAGGCACCCATAATTAATGCTCCTTGAATCATGCTGCCAGAAGAGAGAGCAATTGTTTGAGCAGCCAGTGTAAACCCACAAGGGAGTATAAAGGTTAAAGCACCTGTAATGAATGGAGCATATTTACCCTGAAAGCTTTCTTCACTTGCAGCAATTCTGCCAATAGACTTAGGCAATGTAAATCTAAAATTTTGAGCCCATTTTACTTCTAGCATTTGTAAAGCTAGCAATAACATCATCCCAGCCACCGCAATTGTAATAAGTGAAGTAAATTCGATCGAGAAGGATATAGCTTCTCCTACAAACCCGAGAACTCCTCCTAACACCACAAACGAAACTAACCTTCCAATATGGAACATTACGTGAGGCTGAGCTCTAACCATTACATCGTCTTCGGCAATATATACTTCGTTCCACTGTTTCGCCATCGAGAGTAGTAGCCCGCCGATAAGTGCGGCACAACTAGACATACCTGCCACAAATCCAAATAAGGCAAACATGTATATAGGTGATTCGGAGGTAACCGAGACAGCGGATGCTATTCCGCTCCTCTCGAGTAGCAAGAAACCAATCAAAATCACTGCAACTGCCGCGAAGCTCTTCCAAAGTTGAGATAATTTACTAGGGTTTATCACCATCTGTCCAGAGGAGTTAAACCCAATCATTGGGTTCTCTTTTTTCTTCTGGAACTTCTTCTCAGAGAAATTGTAACCTAAATCTTTAAACTCACTATTAAGTGCCTCAACATTTGGTCTATCTTTAGAATACTTTACATGCACTTTGCCCGTACCTTGGCTGGCATCTACAAACTCTATACCATCCTGCTTAAGCAGCTTCTTTTCTATTAAAATTTCGCAAGATGCGCAGTGCATGCCATCTACGTGTAGTGTACATTCACTTTGTTTACTCATTTCTTCATCTCGTAAAGTTTAAGAAGTTCTGTAACTGTAGTTTCTTCCTCACCTGATTTGATTTGATCTATAACACAGGTTTCTAAGTGATTCTTAATAATAACCATATCTAACTTTTTGAGAGCACTTTGTACTGCCATCGATTGGTGTACGATATCGACACAATATGTATCGTCTTCTATCATCTGTTCTATCGCCTTTAAATGACCTTGAATAATCTTAACTCTGTGAAGTATTTTCTTCTTTTGATCTGCTTTATGGTTGTTCATAGTGAAGGTTAGTTTTTGAAATAGTCCCCCTAGGGGGGATATGGATATATTAATACCAAAGAATCGAAAATGCAACAATAATCACCAACATGCTAGAATGGCTTAATGAGTAAGAAGAAATTGAAAGACAAAAAACAGAAGGGCATCGCAAGCTTGGTAGAGTTTCTGGAAGGAGACGGTATGAATGTCCAAATCTCTGATAAATCTAAGACGGGGAAGGGTAGTTTTGGGGACATTAATATCACCTACCAAAGGCAAAAATACCCGATTGCGGTATCCCGAAAAGAATCCCTTCCAACCGAATCTCTAGAGAAAGAAATCCAAAGTAGTGACTCCGATATGCTGATATTTCGCAAGAATAGAAAATCTTGGAAGGTGTATATGGATTTAGAGACGTTGCAGAAGTTGTTGCTGCATAATAAATCTTAGCTACAAGCTTCTCCCCATAGCCCAATTCTCTGTGTTTTGGCACTCTGCTGGGCAGCCTTAAATTCTGACTGGTATTTATATGGATCTCTATAGGTATATTCGTACCCGAAACCTCTCTCTATCACCTCTAGATTGAAGTTGGTACCGTCTTCGAGTATTACATATCTGAGTAGCCGTCCATACTTATCTACATTATCTTGAGTATCGTCTACTTCTAGTCCCACCTTTTTACCTAAGAGTTTTTTGACTGCAAAATCTTTGGCCTCTTGAGCAAAACAACCCACTGGCTCGGTCGGATGATGAAGCTCTGGAGTATCTATACCTATCAGACGCAGAATTACTGTTTCGTTATCCATATTGACTTTAATAGTGTCTCCATCGGTAATTGAGACAACGTCATAGAAATCTATGGCTGAGCCTGTGCTTTGACCAACTTCAGTAGACAATACATCACCAACTTCTGGATAATCAAAAAATAATCCAGCAGAATCAGCCGCAATAATCAGCGCAATGGCAAATATGATAGAGAGAAGTCCTAGAACTGATCCAGCGAACCATGTCCTTAAATAACTATTGAATAGTAATCTGATAAGCTTCCTAGTTTGGGGATCCATAAGACAAGAAATAATAAGCGACGAACGGGACTCGAACCCGTGACCTCGTCCTTGGCAAGGACGCGTTCTAGCCAACTGAACTACCGTCGCACTAAACTACCTCTTGGTAAACGTATGCAGATTATACCTAAGACTCCTGTTGTTGCAAAGGAGATTCACAACCCAAAGGATACTGAACAATATAAGCTAATCTGGCAGCTGCCCAGGCGTAACCGTCTACTTGATATATAATAATCGAGAAGTTACTGTTGAGTTCAAACTTATAGAGTATGTGTGGATCTTCGGCTGCTGCTAGTACGCCTTCTGATATATAGTTACCAGACCTGTCTATTACTCTAGGTTGATAGCTTTCACCCCGATAAAATAGCCTCGCTGGAGCATTCTTAGAGCCATAGAAATAGACAGAGTACAATTTATCTCCGAGCTCAAATTCGCAACAGTATTCAGATATCTCCGCCGACACTGTCTTTAGACGTAAAAAGCTAACCCCTGTCTCGGAGTCAGCTATTACCTTCTTTATTTCTGGAATTTCACCCAACATTGGGGTGATAGTAGCATAAACTACGCTTCCTCAAAGTTTGTAGTAGTGATCATCTCTGCCTCTATTGAAGTCATACCCGCTTTTTCTAGGTTATCGATCAACCATTGAATCAACATACCTCTGATACTACCTAAGATTGAAGCCATTTTCTGTGCATAGTTATCGTAAGGATCGGCCGAAAGTAGATCCCTATTTAATTCTGACTGCAAAACCAAGATTGCATCAAACTCAGATTTCAGTTCAAGTACTTCTTGAGAATCTTCTGTATCGATTGCATGTCTTATCGAGTCAGCGGTCAAAAGAATAGAAGAAATATAACTTCTAACCCTTTCTGGAGCTTCAGAAATATCAGGATATACTTGAGCCAGCATCTCTTGTATAAGATCGACTAGTTTTACCGTCATGTAAGGAGAAGATCCATTCTCGTAAGCATATGGATTTGTAGCGCCAGCATAGGCTAGAGTAATTGACTCTAAATCAACCCCTTCTTCTAGACCTATTTGGCTAGAAAGTTCCGTGTAGCGTTCGGGTGCAGCGGCTAAAGTCTGAGGTTTATTCAACATTTATACGGGAATAAAATTTACTAATCTACTGCCTCTTATGAGACGACAACCACAAGATATAGTATGAGAACCGCAGTGTCAACACTATATTCAGTATCAGTTACGACTCAATCATTTTAGTCTCGGCGAAATATCCGTAACGTAAAGAGTTAGCTATATCGGGGTGTGTTGAGATGAATTCACGCATTTCAACAATCTGGGTTTTCTCGTCGGCATCTGGATTAATGAATTCAAGATACCACCCCTCACTCATCGCATATATTGCCAAGGAAGTAAAATAGTCTACTTTCGGCGAATCAAATCTAAGTACTTGCTCTGACATATATAATGAGTAACTAATAATTAAACTAGCCGAGTATATTGTGGTAGAGCCGAGCTGTCAACACAACCTGTTGTGGTGTGAAACATATACTAGTTATGGTAAGTACGGTGAAACAAGAGAAAAATTAAGTCAGAATATACAAGAAAATTCTAGAATTAAAGAGAAGGGAGGGGGAGTCCTCACTATTGGTCATAATCTGCCAGCTAGGCAAAAACCTCGCACACTAATGTTCTAGTGCTACTTCTTCCATGGCAACACAGCTCAAGATCTACCCTGGTTTTGTGCTTACTCTTTGGATGGAATGCGTCAGACACTACCAGTTTGGACCCCCCTTTGTCGTCCAGAGCTGTTTTGCCTCTTAATATTCATAAGTTATTCACTCTAAACACTAAGAGGCAAAACAGTCATAGACTGTTTTAAAATTGGGAGAGGAAAAACTACAATAACAAAGGAGAAAACCTTGGCTCTACGAACTTCTGGTTAAACCCAATTTGAACACCTGGACCGAATGGTCAATGGCAGGTGATCGCCTCATACTTTTCCTCTTCCTTACCAAGCTCGCTTCGCCTACAGAAACTTAAAGCTTAAAACTCTGCAGGCTAAACGAACATTGATGTACGTTTTAATGTACGTGGTGGATTGTAACCGACACTACCCAGCAACGTCAATCTTATCTCTCGCCAACAAAAAGGGGACACCTGTTAGATGACAGATGTCCCTTGCGAACCTTTAAAGTAAAGTTCAGACTTTTTTGGGTTCCACTTCAGTACCCAGTGTGCTGTAGTACTCATTCGCCTTCCTGAGTTGTTCCTCCTTGTTACCTAGAATATGTGTATGACCTCCCCTTGAAACGGTAGCCTGCACCCTTGCCATCATTTCTAGGAAATAGATGTCGGATATAAACAGCTGTATATGATCTCCCTTGATGGCAGCCACTTGCACCTTGCCAATTGTTGACATTATCTTAATAGCTTGTGACATCGGGTATT
>CAYGMI010000012.1:11081-24614 GCA_964351125.1 uncultured Candidatus Saccharibacteria bacterium
TCACACCATGAATCAGCAGAATCAACCTTCTGCCTGCATGGTTTGCACTCTCAAATAGCTTCCATAAACGTACGGTGGAGATGTAAAGCTCTTGGTCAGTTGATGCACTTTTCCCCTGTATGTTTATTATGAACGAAAAGACATCAGTCTGCACCCCTTCATTCGTTCGGAAAGAACTTATATGCTCTATTACATGAATAGTATTGAGCACATATTCCAAATCATCTACTTCACCTACCGAATCGGTAAGGTCTGCTACATCTGGCCATTTAATTGCATCCATTTCAATCTTCCTTTTCGTTTTTATGGTTACGCATTGGACTATACAAGCTATTCAGAAAGAACAGCTAAATGATCTATCATCGAGATATCGCCAAAATTACTCAATTTGAATCTGCAAGATTGCTCTTCCCACAAGCTCTAGAGGATCTCCTATATCTAGAAGTGCAGCTAACTGCTTGGATTTAACTTCGACTTCTGGAGAGTCAATCCGACTCAAGGCATTCTGGATCCCCTGACGAGTGAACTTCTCTAGCATTACACCTGCACCAAATTCTTGTATATATTCTGCGGATTTAACTTGATCTGGAAAGCTTGGTAGTACTGCCATGGGAGTTCCCGATAAAGCAAGAAGTGCAGAAGTCTGTGAACCTCCTCCAGCGATAATTGCATCAAAAGCACCATTAATCCCGCAATAGGGGACGTAAGGGGCAGCCAAAATGTTAGCGTCAAGAGTGTCCTTCTTGTACCCCGCCACTACGAACATATACTCAGGGGATACTTCACGAAACTCCTTTAACACATCGATAAGAGCAGGTTTAGTTCCTGCGCTCCCAATAGCAACAAGTACCACTTTTCTACCAGCATCTTTGGCAGTTTCTACGAAACTACGGACCTGATCTGGCACTACACCGTGTGTGATAGGTGGACCAGTCACAAAAATGTTATGAGCAGCAAGCTGATACTGCTTTTCTGCGAAACCAAGTAGGATAGGCGACATAAGGTAAATGAACCCTTTTGCCCTACGATATAATCCTTTCGTATTTACGAAATTCCCTTTGCCCCAAACCGTCTTGCGGACTGGTCTGGTTACCCAACCCATTACTATATCGTTAACTATCCAGTTTAGGAATTTATTTGTGAACGCGGCGGGTAGAGGAGTGCGAGGATAAAAACTTCCCACACCTAACTTCCCGTCGTATCGGAAGGCAGAAGTCTGCATTATGATTATTTGTCCCACCCAGTCTGTGAACACAAATGGGATAAACCACATCGTGCCTTGATTGATTATCAGAATCTCTTCACCATTAATCCAGTCTAAGCCTAACACCAGATTTGCAGTCGAAATTAGGTCCTCGCGCATCGAGCCAACCGCTTTTGCAATTGCCTTCCAGAAGACCAAGCCTTCCGACTGGTCCACCGAATAACTTGCAACATCTACAGGTAGTACCACTAAATGGAAATTTGGTGAATCTTCGATACTCCTGATAACTGGAGTAATTGAGTCTTTAGGGATACAGAGCGTTACTGTATGCCCAATCTCTACCAAACTTACAGCTAGTAAATTGTAAGGATTAACATCCCCTGTCGTCCCAATAGGACATAAAACATAGTTTAGAACTTTCAAGATTCCCTCCTAGCATTCTAGATTTTCAAAGAGACAATAGCACTACGTAATTATAGCATTAGTATATAAATTGTATGGTTTTGAGAGAAAAATCTATAAAAGAGAGAAAAGAGAGAGTATGAGCGGTACAGGACTTGAACCTGTAACCTACTCGGTGTAAACGAGTTGCTCTACCAATTGAGCTAACCGCTCATACTTTCTCCTTGTTTATGTACGTGGCGCAATTTTACTATAGATAGTGGTTTAGACAAAGTCTATCCAAAGATTTCTTGGCAAGTAGGCAGCCCATCCCGGTAACCAAGATCTTCACGAATTTCGCAAATTAATCGGTTCTCAGAATCGTCTGCATCTTGCAGATAAATCAATCCACCTACTACTACAGAAATTATGAGTACTACAAAAAGTAGTGCTGCTGCAATTTTCTTCATACTTACTTATTAATATGCCGAGGGTCGGACTTGAACCGACGACCCTTCGCTCTTCAGGCGAATGCTCTACCAGCTGAGCTACCTCGGCATTATTCAATACACGAATACAAAATACATTTGTGCGGGTAATATTAGCAAAAAAAACTAGATATGGCACTAATCCCCAATTCTGATAAACTGTCATGATGAATAAGCTGCTCAAGTCTCCACAGTTTCTGTCTGGACTATCAATAGTAATTGCCCTTATCGGCGCAGGCTACATATTGATAGGATTGCTTCGTCATTTCGACTCCCAAGTAAATAAACCCATCACAGTCGCGACCATCGGAGGGACCCTTACGGTAAACACCGTTAATAGAAGTATTGGATTAGATTTCGGAGAAGTGTTTGAACTATCTAATGGGGCGGCTCTCATAAAATGGGGGGATAATACAGCAATCGCCATCGGCAATACAGTTGCCACCATTAACAATGACAACATTGTTGTGACCGCAGGAACGCTCTATCTAGATACAAGCTCCGCGATCAGAATCAGTAACGAATTGGGATCACCAAATTACCTAACTACAGCAAACGATACTTCGGCAATTATCGAAACTATACCGTTCAGAACAACAATCATGTCGGGACTACTTGAAGATCACGAAGGCAATACATTTTCTCGTAACTGGCAAGTGGAGCTTAACGGTACGGCATTTACCGCATCTAGATTCGAGAGAGAGCTCCTAATAACAAATTCAGTATGGTCGCAAATATCTGGAAGCCTTGCCGAGTTTGAGGTAACAGAAGAATGGCTAAACGATAGAGTAGCTCCAGAATTACTTTCTGTTCAGCCAGCAAGCGGCTCTGAAGTAGCAGAAAGTTCTTTCGGAATGAAGATAACAGTCGATGACCCTACAACCCGTATAACCATAAATGGAAATGATGGGAGCATAGACGAAGACGGAACATATTTAGCTCAAATCTCGCTAGGAGAAGGAGCGAATACGATAGAGGTTGTACTTAGGGATGAGTTCGGAAATAAAAGTGAAGCAGAGGTAGTATACACATATAAGAAACCAGTTGTATCAACTCCTACCAACAATCAAACAGTGTCTTCTAATTGTAGCGATAATAGCTTCCGAAATGGATTAATTCCTCTTATAAACAATCATCGAGCAGATAATGGGCTTGCGCCACTTAGCGCCACAACACAGCTCAATGCCGCGGCCTGTGCCCAAAGTACATACATGAGTAGCCTAGGCCAGTTGACACACACAGGCGAGGGGGGCAGCAGCTTCGCTCAAAGATGTCAGGCCACAGGCGCAGTATGTGACGCAGAAAATGTAGCGAGTGCTACTCCAACTATTACGCCTACTCAAACCTTCGAACTATGGAAGAATAGCGCCGATCATAACCAAAACATGCTCGGAAACCACTCCCAAATTGGTGTAGCAGCATTCGGAAACTTCGTAACAGCCGTATTTAACTAAACAGTAAGGTATTAGCAGTAAGCATTTTGTAGTCATCTATTCCTAGTCTCTTAGAAATTTCGAGTGCAGAACAATACTTCTTAAATCGTATATATTTTTGTTCCTGCCAATCAAACTCCTCCCAGCCTTGAGATATCTGCCTGACTTCAGAATCTAGAACACCTTTCTTCTCTGAGAATTGGAGTGCAACCACACTTGATTCAGCCCTAATTCTCTCAATCTCTTTGTAGTATTCAGGTTCAGCCTCGACCGGAATTATCTCCCACATTCTACTGGGAATGAATACCCCATGAAAGTATCCATCTTTATATTTATTTTCAAGTAGATGTGGTTTGCGAATCATCTTACTATTAGCTTTTTGCTTTGCCTGCCTAACTAACTTGCGAGAAATATCTACCCCGTGAGTGTTAAACCCCAAAGTATGCAGATAAGCAGACTCCAAACCAATTCCGCATCCAATCACGAGAACTCTTAATTTATTTGGGGTCTCTTGGTTATTTACTTTCATTACTTCGGTAGCAAACATATTTAGGAACTCATTTACTGCTGGGGTATGATCTCGCTTTTGAGCAGCAGAGTATATTCCAGAAAGCTCATCGATTATCTCTGCCATGCGCTGCATCACGAAGCTATGCTCTGTATTCTTCATGTCCTGCTTCTGTTTAGCCATCCTCCGGAGTTGTGATACTTTCCACATAAATAGCTTTCCCTTGTTTGGTTCGTCGAAATAGCCCAAGGCAAACGCGGCGGCCATCTCCAGCAAGCTCCTATCTACAGTTTTGGCTAACTTCATATAGATAGCTTTGTGCTGCAGATCACCTAAATCATTTGCAAGACGGTAGGCATAGTCCTGAAATTCTTGACTAATGTACTTTCCAGCCTTCTCCTGAGCTTCTAAAAAATTCTTAGAGATTAGGATATCTTTGATTGATTGAGGTGTTTTATTCTTCTTCATTATTAAGCTCTAGATGCAAATTCTTCTTTACTAGTTAAATCAGGTCTTTGGAATTCGGTCAGCCAGCAGGCGAGTACTGGGTCGTTTGCCGCTATCGTCGTTAGCATTTCGTATGCAATTAATCTGTAGCCCATATCTCCACCTGGTCGGATTCTTAAGCTACCTGTATAAAGTATGTGCTTTATAGATCCACTCATGTACATTCTTGTATTATGACCTAACGGTAATACTCTACTTATGGCCGAAAGGTTTGCACCAGGTACCTGCTTAAGCATTCCATACAGATCCCTGACCATATTATACATCTCGGTCATTTCGGCTACCCACTTATCCGTTTGACCAGCTAATGCAGGAATTTCTTTAAACTGCGGAGGTAGAGTGAACCCTTGAGCAACTATTTGGTCAAAGTTATCAGTCTCGAGCAACGTAACCAACCTCTGCATAGACCTATGCCTATTCAAATCTCGTAGATATGCCATGGCAGTCTCTAGTTTGAGCACGGTATCAGACCTAATGTCTCCCGCAGCTCCCAATTGATCTCTGTCGTTATGCCCATTCACAATTTTCTTCCCCATTCCCGCAAGCTCTAGATTCGACCTCGATTGAATCCATTTATATACTTCGTTTTCGTTTAGATTTGGGTAGATAACCATAATGTACATCAGCAGCATTAGCATTCCTGCGCTAAACCCATCTGCGATAGAGATGGACTCCACAGTGCTCTCGACCACAGTCTGTGGCTCATTGGCCCGAGCAACCATCTTCTGAAAATCTTCGTCTGTTTCCAATAACGTTTTAAGGTCAGCCAGATTCGCATTAACTGTTCCTTTTGCCTCAGAATACTTTGTTAGTCCAGAAAAATCAGTCTTAAAGTCAGTCATCCCGGATTCTTGCGGGAAGCCTAGAGCTTTGTGAATCTGATTACCGAGCCGTCGACGAGTATCGTCGTGACTTTCTCTTAATGCTACTACTGTATCGATCCATGTTCTTACGGATGTAAGTAAGGACATAGAGGTTCTAGAGCCACTCGGAATCCACATTCTGACAACATCTAGAACACGCGCCTTAAGCGTACTACTAGACACAGGCTCTTCTGCCAAATTGAACTGCCTAATGGTCGCTTCTTCAACTATCTGGTACCATTCAGCATATCTTTGCTGTGTTAACTGATGGATTAGTTCCCATTGATTCCTAATCTTCTCTGATTCAGCACCACTTACTCCTTCTAAGTTCACGTAAGTGTCGATAGGTGGTAAATCCCAATCCTCGAGTACATATCTCGAAGATAGCTCTTGCCCAGCATGTACGCTGGTGGCGTTAAAGATTGCGAAAGCATCTATCATTGGTAGCTTATTTAAAAGCATCATTACCGGAGCCAGATCGGCCACCGATCCATGTCCATACTTTACGAAAACCTGTGTTAACTTTGCTGTCGCATGCTCAGGATTCTCTTTTATCACCTCATATAGCTCCCTAGCTAATTCTTGATAGAGCTTTGGAGATCTGGATGTCTGAGATGCTAGCCAGGCCATAAATGTAGACACATTTATATCCTGGTTCATTTCGAGAATACTTACTTCAACCCCAGTTTCGGGATCAGCCACCTGTCCCAGTCTAAGACCAGTTTCCTTTGGATCTGTAGCACTGTATTGAAAGTCCTTGGAGTACATTTTGCATCAGTAACAAATAGAAGCAACTGACTTTACCAAACAAATTGTTAGTACGAAAGTAAACTCTAATTTACCTCGAAGTATAGTGTATAATTCTGCGATTACCCATAGAGATATATGATGTGTCCGTACTGCGGAAGCACCAGCAACCGTGTTGTAGACAAAAGAGATAATAATGAGTCAGGAGTAACTCGTCGCCGCCGTGAATGTGAGGAGTGCGGTAAACGTTTCACGACTTACGAACGTGTCGAAGCAATAAACCTCTATATTATTAAACGCACAGGTAAGATAGAGGAGTTTGATCGTGAGAAGCTTAAACGAGGAATTATGAAAGCTGTAAAGAAGCGAAATATTCCCGAGCAAAAGCTAGAAGAATTAGTAATATCAATTGAGCAGCAACTACTAGTTCATGATTCCACAGAAATCGAAGCTCAAAAAATTGGAGAGCTAGTTCTTGATGGACTTAAAGAAATAGATGAGCTAGGATACCTTCTGTTTGCATCTGTTTACCGAGACTTTCAAAGTATCGATGACTTTACAGAAGCTATCAAGGAACTCGAAAAGAGGAAAAAGTAAGACTTTCTTAAAATAAAGCCTAAAATTCACTAAACTAAAGACAACCGATATAGCATTCTTGCTATAATCGCCGCATGGCCAAACAAGTCGTAAAAAAACTAGAAGATAAATATGTGGGATCTTTAGGACTTCGTTTTGATAGAGTATTTTCTACAGAAGTAGATGCCTTTGCGTTGTCTAAACCTCAGGCAGAAATTGTCACCCAGCTCAGATGGTGGGGGGAATCTTACGGCTTTTTCCATAGAAAAAGTGATGCAGCGGTTTTTGCATCCGAGCTCACTGCGATTCTAGGTAGGGGAATCTTCGCTTTCGGGATAGAAATTCAAAAACACCTAATAAACCCTGAACAGACAGAAAAGTGGTTTATAGACCCTGAAACTAAAGCAGCTAAGCTTGAGATTACAAATAGAAGAGGACTAAATCTTGAACCGCTATCAAGCTTCCCCGTTGCGGCAATGCAGCAGGGTCTAGAGCTACCACTGCAGGTACAAGCAGCCATTGCACAAATTGATGCCCAAAAAACTGCTTCACTATCCAATCTACAACACATACATCTTGGTAGGTTAATCACTGTAGCTTTGAATATTGTGATTTTGCTATCAGGATTTGATTCAGAAGAAGAATCTCTGCAAACAGATCAATATAAGCCTTTACTAGTATTAAGAACTAGTGGAGATCGAGACGCAATGCTGGAGCTCGGATGCTATATCGCTAGCTCAGAACTTGCTAAAACTAATGGTTCGAGCCTATCGGTAGGTACTAACTACTTGCCAGCAGAGTCTCGTCAACTATTGACCACTCAACTCGATAAGGTTGATGCCAAATTGGTCGACTATAGCGAATATATGTATTCAACTTATGGTTTGTTTAATAGTCTGATCTTCGGAACAGATCCAGAATACCCAAATGCTTTTGCTTTCAATCACGTTCAAGAAGAAATTCAGGTAGAACAGCCTAAGACAGAAAGAGTGAAAGCTGAGGCACTGCCTCAGCCGAAAGCAGAAAAAGTCACACAACCAATTGTTACTAAGTCAGATATGGATTTAAATAGCTTTTCGTATAGGTTTCAGATCGGAAAAGCAGAGTGCGTTGCAGTCGTTCAATACGATGGAGCTGATCCAGTTGGACTCGACATATTTGCTCACAAAGTAACTCCAATTACTGTGAACTATCTGGCAACAGTCTCCGCCTTCTCAACAAAGCTACTCAAATCAGGCAGCAGCCTAGAAGACATAAGTGATCTACTTGTAGACATCATCTTCGAGCCATACACGTCTGAAAGCACTTCGATTTTAGACTATGTAGGAAAGTGGATAAAGGAGTCTAGGCTTGCTGCGTAGCAAACTCTTCTTCATGAGCCTTTTTATACTCTTGGAACAAACTCACCAGTATTATTTGGGTGATCCCAATAATCGGTATTGCCAGAATCGAGCCCACAACGCCTGCAAGTTGGAACCCACTAATAATTCCTAGAATACTCATAATCGGGTCTATCCCTACCGCACGCTTCATCACCATTGGAACAATAAATACACCCTCCAGATTCTGTAAAACCAAGAATGATACCGCTATATAAAGTACAACGACTATTCCTGAAGTACCCAAAGCTATTATTGTCGATAAGATAAGTGTAATCGCTGGCCCAATATTTGGGATCGCCTCTAGAAGTCCAGCAAGTAGCGCAATTGGGAATGCGAAGTCATCGAGTCGGTAGCTTGGGTCGAAGAAACCTGGAATCAGAATAATTAGATATGTTAATACCGCAATAATTAGCATCAGTCCAAGCTGACCAACCAACCATGAGCCAAGACTTACCTCTATTTTGTTTAGCGCTCCACGGATAATTCCTTCTTGCTGCTTTGGAAGTATATTCAGCAAGCCCTCGTATACTGGCTTTCTTCTTTGTAGCATATATACAGATATGATTAGCACGGTAACTGCACTTACCAACAACTCTGCAGCACTACTAAAGATTCCAAGGGTCTGATTAAAGATGATTGCAATATTCTCACCACTCAATAGATTTCTAAATTCTGGACTCGTAGCGAATCCACTAACAAACGTTCCAAGCTCAGCTTCGAATTGATCGATCGGAAGTAAATCCCGCAAGAAAGGAAATGTGCCGTCTAGAAATGATACAACTCTCTGAAAGATACTTGGCAAAGCATCAACTAAACCGATTATCTGGCTAGCAAATTCACTAGCCAAAAGCACAGCCAAGAATCCTAGTACTAGAACAAGTCCGGCATAGATTATAAAAATAGCCAAAGGCCTACCAACCTTCCATTCGCTAATCTGGTCGATAACGTACTTAAAGCCGTTACCTACCCCAGCTAGAGGTTTGAGAAAATATAAAAATCTTACGCTTTGTAGAGAATCTACGAGAGGCCTTAATCCAGCATTGATAATGAAGGAAATAAATAGAGTAGCTCCGATTCCTAGCAATACTGTTCTCAGTTCCCAGCCCACCAACAGCACCACCAGAGAAATAATTGCGTATATTAAGAATTTTGGAGTTAGTTCGACCCTTACTGTTTTCATTGCTGATTATAAAGCTTTCTCTGATATAATTGTAGATGGTACTACTAAAACGACTTGTTGCACCAATTCAGCACAGAATAATCGAAAAAAAGATGTGTGCAGGCTGTCTAAAAAAGCTATCTGACGCTATTTATCGCGAGGCTATCTCTAATGATACTGAACTTGTCATCTGTGAGTGTGATAGAGCATATATCTATAACAGGCCACACAAAAGATACCGTCGCGCCTTACCAGAAGAAGCAAAACAACGCTAAAATCTCCCATGCCTAAGAATAAGATCCTAGCCACAAAGCCTGAGGAATTTCAGGAGAAGATTGCAGGTGCACCTTTGCTACCTGGTTGCTACATATATAAAGACGGAAGGGGGTCTATTCTGTATATCGGAAAAGCAAAAGTAATCCGTAACAGAGTCAAAAGCTACTTCTCTAACTACAGCAGAGTAGAAGAAAAAATCAGAGTGATGATCGACAAAGCAAAAAAGATCGATTTCTTGATTACCGATTCCGAGATAGAAGCACTGATTCTAGAGAGCGTGTTGATCAAAAAGTACAAACCCAAGTACAACACGATGATGGTGGACGACAAAAGCTATGCCTATGTCAGATTCGATAAAATAAAAACCACAAAGCCTGGTCAATACGTAAATATGCCTACAATTGAGGTAGTTAGAGAAAAACATAAAGATAAGGCTGAATACTACGGACCTTATCCGGATACTCGGGCAGTAAAAAGACTAGTACGTAGACTTAGAAAAATTTATCCGTTCTGCACCAGTACTCGTCAGGTATCGATACCCAAAGATAAATCAAAGCCTTTTATCTCTAAGAATCCAAAAGCATGTTTTCATTATCAGATTGAACAATGTAACGGAGCATGTTTTGGTGCGGCCAGCAGAGCTGAATATGAAGACAACATTAACAACATCAAGAAGTTCTTTAAGGCAGAGAAATTTGGGTTGCAAAAAGAGATAGAAAAAAAGATGAAGGATGCTGCCAAGGCGCATAACTTTGAGAGTGCTATTCGCTTTAGAAACATGCTTTTCGACATTAAATATGTAGGTAGTAACCTACACATAGACTCTGACGTAGATGAGGTTGCAGTGATGAAAGCTAAACGCGAAAAGCGCGAAAGAGCACAGTTAGAGTTAATTGAGAGATTACAATTCCCTACAGCAGTAATGAAGAACCATAAAGAGTTTAGGATTGAGTGTTATGACATCTCAAATATTCAAGGAACTAATGCGGTAGGTTCCATGGTGGTATTCGTGAACGGTAGACCTAGACCTGAACTATATAGAAGGTTCAGAATCAGAATGAAGAATGAACCAAACGACTTCGCGATGTTGCAAGAGGTGCTAACAAGAAGATTCAACCAATACCTACGCTCGCATATGCAAGAACTAGAACAGCAAGATTCAACCGAGCCTAGCAATGACGGAATAATTGAATACACTGACAACGAAGGCTTTACCATCGAGATTCCAAAAGAATACCGTAGTAGACTAAAGTCTTGGAAGCCTGACGAAAGTTTTGCCCAGAAGCCTGATCTACTAATAATCGACGGTGGGAAAGGTCAACTTTCTTCTACCTATAAGATATTGCAGAGCTATCAACTTGATAGTAGTATTCCAATTGTAGGACTTGCAAAGAGAGAAGAGGAGATTTTTAAAATCAAAGCACAGTTTGCAGATACAAACTCATGGGACGAAGTCCTCGAGTCTCAGCAAATTCATGTACCCAGCACAGAGAAACCTGATGAGTTTTCTCGTGTAAAACTGCCCAAGAGATCAGAAGCACTTTACTTAGTGCAAAGAATCAGAGATGAAGCTCATAGATTCGCGATTACATATCATCGCAAGCTTCGTAAAAGCAGTTTAAACATTTCATAAACCATAAATGACAAAATTTCCAGACACCATCAACTTTGAAGGTGATGACGGCACAGGTAAACTAACTGCTGCGTTAGCTTTCGCAGCAGAAACCATTAGACATACCGATCGTACAGTTCTATTTATTTCCCACCCTAACTACTTCGGGCCAGGCTGGTTCATCAGAATGATGAATCGTGGTAAAGCTGATGCAGTGTTAGGGCAGCTAGGCGGCGTCGATCTGACAAAAACAAGAGCCGCCGCCTATGCTCTTGATAGGGTATTTAGCATTATTATGCTCAAAGCTTGGAAGCAACAGAACCCTGACTCCATTATAGTTTCGGACAGAGGCCCGTTGAGTAACACCGTTACTGTGGGGATAATGCTAGGAAATGGCATAATTTCCGAACAACAAGTTCCATATTTTATTAATAACTTCATTCCAAATTTGGAACCTGAGCTAAATCAAATATTAGGAAGGAGTGAGTCAATCCTATTAGCCACAGAAGCTCCAAACGATACAGCTATAGGGTCGGGAATCCGAGAGGCTCTAGATACCTATGAAAGCATGCCCGATCGTACTCCCGTCTTTAATTCCTACCAGAGAATGATTAAGGCAGAGCCAGTAATAACTAAGACAACAGAGGGTTGGGTAGATCCATACCAAACAGCCTCAACTATCTTGAGCAGATTCGGAGTAGAGACAGATGGATCTCCAAGCTTATCTGCTTCTCACAGACTCTGGGATTACTACGAACAAGGAAAGTTTAAGGCTATGGGTCCTGATGTACTGCTAAAAGTACTATTCGGTCCTGGAGTAGAAGAGTATGTACTTGGAGTACCTTATATGTGGGACCATATGGCATATTGGCAGAATGCTATCTTAATGAACCTAGGCGAGGAAAACTACAAAACTAAAGATGCTATTATCGATAACTCCGAAAGAATTGTGGCCGAGGGAATGCTACAAATAATGAATGACTATCCCGTATTAAATGCAGAAATACCCTCAGAAGCTTCAGCTGCCATGCACAGGCTATTAACAGATTTTCCTATTCTTACAAAGGTGATTTCTGCTGCACTAGAAGGAAGAGGGGCGGGATTTATAAACTTCATTAATCAGATAGCTTCACTAAGCAAGGAAAGCTGAACCATGACTTTTTACAACAGGATGTAACGTAACTATACTCATTTAGTGATGCAAGCTCAGCCCGAACTACAAGGTAAACATATTCTTCTTTATGACGGTAAATGCAAGGTATGCGACGGGCTAGTCCAGTTCATCCTTAAGACCGATTCAAACGATCAGTTCAGATTTGCTGCTCAACAAAACGAATTCTCTCAGACATATCTGACCGAACATAACGAAGATCCTCACGACCTTAATACGGTCTATGTAATCAAAAACTACGGTACGGAAAATGAGCGTCTCGTAGACAGATCCGCGGCCATAATTGAAGTGCTGGTAGAACTTGGCTGGTACTGGAAGTTTATGTACCTAGGTTACTTACTGCCAAGGTTAGTCAGAGATTGGCTCTACGAAATAGAGTCCAAAAACAGATATTGGTTATTTGGTAAATACGAAACCTGTAAGATACCTAGACCAGAACAAATGCTAAAATTTCTAGATGAATACTAGAATCCCTGAATTTAAAACTGCTTTAGGTTCCGATTGGGACAAACTCCCCCAAGTTATATTGGATCACTACGACATCCCCAATAAATTTGATCGATTGGTTGTAAAAGGCGTGATGGACGAAGTACAGCTTAAGCCAATTCTACGACTAGCAATGCCAGTACTTAGATTTCTGGGAGCACTTGTGGCCAGACCCGGCAAAAATGTTCCCACAACACTAATTAATTACATAACCTCAGAAAAAGAAGGTATGCAGTGGGAGCGAACCTTCCACTTCCCTGACGGGGATGAAACTTTCTTTACCAAAATGGTGGCCGATGGATCAGGCCAAATAATTGAGTATGTTAAGTTTGGCCTGGGAATTCGATTAAAAGTTTGGGTAGAAGATGACTGCCTACACTATCTGCAAAAAAGCTATGTACTAAACCTGTTTGATAGATTAAAACTCCCTTTTCCTAATTGGCTAGGCCTAGGCACAGGTTGGATTAAAGAGAGTGTAGTAGATCAAGAGACTTTTAGAGTCGATTTCGGAATTGACCATCCTCTGCTTGGCAAAGTGTTTGGATATTCTGGAAACTTCAAAATCGTAGAAAAAACTACCGACTAATCAGCATATATTTGGTTCCGCGGCCGCGGCCCTCAACTTTAATCAACTTCTTGTTCACCAAATCATCAAGGTCTCTGTAGGCTGTCATAGTAGATACGTCCATCATGGCGCAGTAGTCTTCGCGCTTTAGTGTTGGAATAGTTTGTAAATATTT
>CAYGMI010000013.1:0-8665 GCA_964351125.1 uncultured Candidatus Saccharibacteria bacterium
CAGGGACTCTCAGTATGTCTCCTGCAATAGAGAACGTAGGTGCAGAAATACTTGCTGTCCCTCCCACCACTACATTAACATTTTGCAGATTGATCAACTCTGAAGTTAAAGGATCATTAATGACCACCTCGTATGCATCTGCTGTGCTACTTGTGTCATGCTCTATTGTGATTTCGTAGGTGACAAGACTACCAGATTCGATATTTGCTCCAAATGCAGTAGCTGTCTTTGTGATATCTAGTACAGGTTCTACTATCGTAACAGTAGAAGGTGTGTCGTCTCTTCGAGTTAATGTAGATATACCATCATTTGGGTCTGTATATGAAATTGCTCCATAGTTATCTAGAGTGTTAGCATTCTGATTTCCTATTACGTTTAGGACAATCAAGTTAACCCTGATTAGCATTAAGTTATTTGCCATATCATTGTCCACTACTACGTTAACTGTCCCAAAGTCAAAGTTTACATCCTGCCCGTCGCTAGCACCACCAGTAACGGTAGGAGTAGAAGTGATTGTGCCGTTAAAGTCTTCTGATAGTATGCTTCCCGCAGTTGTAGTAAATACTTGATATGACTGGTACTGCATTCCTGCGGGTACTTCATCTATAATTACAAAATCCTCGGTTACTCCTTCTGGTAGTATTGCCAGAATATCGTATGTAATAGTGTCTCCAATTGCGGCGGTAGCACTACTTGGTGGTTGCTTCTCAACTATAATAGTATCTGTAGTAAACGTAGCTGAGCCTTGCTGGCTATAATCATTTAAACCGTTAGCGCCAGTTTCTCCTGCATCGTAAAGCCCACTTCCACTAACTCTCTCGTCTGCGATTGTGCCATCTTGAGAACTCCAAGTAGCCGAAGCCGTATTGGTTATGTCCTGATCCGGCCCCGCAGCTCCTGTGATGTCCGCAGTAAATACAATTGTAATTGTATCGCCTTGTGGAATATCGATAGTACCAGTGTCTGGGACGGTTATCGTATTGCCAGAAACGTCAAAAAGAATTGGTGTTGCCCCATTCCTTAGGACGCTTGTAACCGCTACATTATTCATCTCGCTAGGCACTACATCAGAGATAAGGACATCGAATGCATCGCCAGCACTATTAGTATTGTGGTCTACGGTAATTGTGTACTCTACTGTTCCACCAGCATCGGCAGGTGATGCTGCAGTTGATATTACCTTCGTTACATCAAGTATAGGTTCTACTATATCTACATCTGATCCTGTAAGATCTGCATCTGCAATTGCTACAGTACCAAGAGTATTTGGATCAGTATATGCGGCTGAAGCAGTGTTTGTCAGGCTGCCACCATTTTGAGCAGCGATATCATTTACTACCGTTGCAGTAAACCTGACTACGAAGCTATTTGTATCTGGGTCGTCGTCGTTGGTTGTCGTGATGTCTCCAAAGTCGATATCTATGTCTACTCCGCTGGCGGCGGCGGAAGGTATGACAGGGCTGAGTGCACTTCCATTAAAATCATCGGCCATAAGTCCACCGCTTGCCGCCGCCGTAGTGATAACACTTGCAGTTTGATACGCAAGTCCATCAGGAAAGTGATCGGTAAGCACAAAGTCGTTGGTAATTCCTTCCGTAAGAGTCACTAAGATATCAAAGGTAAGACCTGTATCTCCTATTGTTGCTTCAGGAGTTGGTGATTCAGTAATCTTATCTATTGTTGGTAATTGTATTGTGATCGAATCGCTGCCAGAAGCGGCGTAATCGTTCAAGGCTCCGCCAACTCCATCACTGCCATTCCTCTCTCCGTTTATACCTCCAGAAGTAGGTGCTGGGCTGAGTTCAGATACAGTTAGAGCTGTTGGATCACTTCCCGTAGGGTTTGATGCTGTTCCGTAATCACCTGGTAAGCTACTGAATGTAGTAATTGCTGTGTTGTCGATATCAAGTCCACTAGGAATTGCAGCTACGGTGGTTCCTGTAATTTCTAAGGTGATGCTGTCTCCAGGGTCAAGGTAATTGTAGTCGATGTCTATGCTATTTCCTGAACTATTATCTGTGATAGATAAGTATCCAGGAGTTGAAGTATGATTAACCGATACTCCTGTAATCTCAGCTTGGATTGTATCTAATAAATTTAGCTCGAATGCTCGGGCAGAGTTCGCTCCAGTTGAATTGTTCGTAATTGTTATCTCCCATGTAATCCCATCACCTCCGCCTTCTGGCGCAGTTGTAACAGACTTAGATGCAGAAAGACTAGGCTCTGCAATCCTAAATGTTATGTTGTTGGATTGATCAAGTTGTAATCCATCTGACTGCACTTGGTAGTTGTTGGATCGGGAGCTATTTGATTGGCTAGCTGATTCGTTTCTAACAACTGCGTTAAATTCAACTACTATGTATTCGTAGTCTGCGTCGTTGTCAGTATTCGCTACATCTCCTAGTAGAAAGAATGGGTCGGTGCTTCCGGTATATACATCTGTATCGCTTGAACTATTATTAGATACAAAAGCGTCCGCTATTACACAATCTGGAGTGATTGATGCAATTGTTGATTCGTCTCCCGCTACACTTAAGGTACCTGAGACACAGCTAGGTTGGTCTATATTAGTAGAGCTTATGCCAAGTGTATCTGATACAAATGCAATCATTGAAGTCCCATCGTCGATAAATTGTACTCTCGAAGGTAAGAAATCTTGGATGAATACATCTGTAGCCTCGCCTTCTGGCCACAGTGTTTGGAGTCTGTACCTTACTATTTCTCCAATTACAACTCTTTCGGTCCCAGAAGCGAATCCAGTGTGAGATTCAGAAGTGGCCACAATACTTTTAGTAGTATCGATACCAGAAGTGGTTACAGTTGCGTTGTCTTCCAGATCATCTCCGGTATAGTCTGCTCCTCCTTCGGCACTTGCAAAGTTGAACAACGTAGCAATATTCTCGATTTCTAGAAGTGGGTTGGCAGTTGATTCGACCTCTAGATCATATGTAATTACAGCGATGTTCGTACCATTGGTAGCGTGATAAGTATCGATGGCTCCGCTAGCAGTATCATCAAGTATTATTCCATTTTCGAATAGTGGATTTGTATCTCCTCCATTGATAGAAGAATAGGACATTGCTGTTCCTGTCCCGTCTCTGATCTGTAGATTCAGGCCACCAGTTGGTATCTGAAATCCGGTAGGTAATGTATCACTAAAGCTCACGTCGAATGCCCCCTGAGGTGACTCTCCGATGTTTTCGATCACAACTGCAAATGTAACAAGATCTCCTGCATCTACATTCTCAAGGTCGCTATCTATTGGGTTCGCCGTTAAATTTGTAGAGTTAATCGTCCCAGTAAAAGAGGGGCTACTACCTGGCACATCAAAACTTACTGGTCCTACTGTTGCTGGTGTATACACAACATCAGGTGCGTCAGTAGAGTTGGCAACTACACCTTTAGTGATCTGTAATTCTGGAAGTTGTACCAATACCTGAATGATTTGGGTACTAATGGTGGAGGTCGTATTTGTAGTGTCTTGAAATCCCAGTGCTTGGTTAGTTAGGTACAGTCCATTACCGAAAGGAGTATCAGTAAGTGTTACCGTGAAGTAGATTTCTAGAGTTGTAGCTGTTTCTGGATCCTCTTGGTTGCTACCATAATCAAATACTATTGTGTTTTCTGAACCATTTGTGGTCAGTCCAGGAACTATTCCGCTTATGGCATAAAATGTGTCGTTGACTCCAAATTTAGCCGTACCTGCTGCTGGAACTGTAGCGTCTACAGTTGGATCAAAGGTTGCGACCTCTGTAGCATCAAACACAGGAAGTGGGAGGTAGTCTGTAATCGTAAGTTCGTCTACGTCGCTACTTGGCATTTCGAATCGAAGCGCGTACGTAACCTCTGTACCCGGACTAACAGCTGGGGGGCTACTAAATGTGGTGGAACCGTTAATGGCGTAAATACTCTTTTCTGCTAATGTTCCATCAACAATAGTGACTCCTGCAGAACTGCCGTTAGAATTATTGCTACCAGTAGAAACAAGAGTTACATTATTAAGTACATCGCCAGAAATGGTTGCAGTATTTGAGAGTGCGTCACCTTGGTCAACATTTGGTTCCCCTGAAGGGTAATCATCGCTAAAACTTTGTTGAACAATAGTTCTGAATACAATAGTACCAGTGGTTGCCCCTCCATTATATGTATCACAATCGGGAGCACCTCCAAGATCAGGTACACATCCCCCTAGAATCTGATTGTCGAGAAGTCTCGTTACGAGTTCGTCGGATGCATTTACTACGAAATTGGTAGTACCTGTTCCTGGGCTGTCTAGCACCACTGAATAGTTTCCCGGATCAATGTTCCCACTGGATGTACTGCCGTGTTCTGTGATACTTAGAGTTGGAGGAAATCCTACATCAAATCTCTGCCCATCAGAGAACGTATCGTCAAGAATTAGATTCTCGTAGGAAAAGTAGTCTGATATCTGAAAGTTCATGGTGTACTCCAGTGTGTCTCCTGGTGTTACTCCTGTAGGTCCTTGATCTTTAACCAAAGTAACGCTTTTTTGCATCACCAGAGAACATGCTTGGAATAAATCGTCTATAGCAGTTGCATCAGAAACAAAGGAAGTTGGGTTTGTATCACGTGCGTCGCTTGGCTCCCAATCCCCAGAGGCATAAATATCATTATCAATTGTATTACATCCACCTACTCCAGGAGTGATTACATCGGTGCTAGATCCATATGTATCTGGTACATAAAAATCAAATGAATAGTTTGCGGCTGTACTTGCTGCCAGCCAAGTTGCCCAATCTTCTTCAATAATGCTTGAAGTAATTGTTTCCGTATACCCACTAGGAACAACGGAATTTACTGCTCCTACTACTATTTCAGGTGGTAGATTATCACCTAGGATAAAGTTTTGGATTTCTTGTCCTGCAGCTTTTTGGGCAGAAACCGTATAGTCTCTAGCAAAGTTTGGCCCAGTAGCTGTCTCATTTTCTGGAGTATTATCTGATTTACTAATTACCACAACAGATGGAAGTACCTGTTGGGTTGCAAAAGATTCGTAAGTGGATGGGTCCGAAATCGGATTCTTAAGGGGGTCCTGTCCGAATTCAAATCCTCCCCTTGTAGATATATCTAGACCAACGCCTAGGTCGGCATTCCCACTCATATTTAATGTGACAGTTACAGGTGCATCAGGTTGAGTAGTTACATATGATCCAAACGGCAGCTGGAAAACTACTAGCTTATCCCCTGCAGTGCCACAAATATCTATCGGTAGATTTGAGTTGTCTCTTATATATGGGTGCAGAACGCACCCGTTTCCTCCTCCATCGTCAGGAAAGCTATATTGCAGCGTAGTTACCGTTGCTCCTAGGTAATTTGCAGAAATAAAATCTAGTCCATCAGCTTCGTTACCCGCCGTGAAAGGATAAACTCCATCCGTACCAGTATAGTCAATTATCATATCGATAAACGGACCATAACCTATTGTGCCGGAATTACTAAAAGTGAGATCGAAGGTGAAATTATCGCCTAGAAATACCTCTGACGGTGCACCATTTGCAACTGCTGCTACAGGTGCGGCCTCGATTGAGGAAATTAGCAGACCTAAGGGTGAGAAGTTAACTAGGATAATTGCTACCACTAGCAGTGTCGAAAGTACTTTATCTATATTGCGTGAGAAAATAGAGGTTTTAGCAACCCCATCTTTCTTAATCGCAGTCTTATATGAACTCATAAACGAAGTATATACTTTTGTATATCTCGTCTAGTATAGGGAGTAATACAGTTGACTGCAAGAGATATTTACGTCCTACTGCTAAGCCTTTCCAGGATTTTCTTAAGTCCTCCTGTACCGTACTGCAAGGCCTGGCTAACTCTAGCTACTGTTGCAGAACTAAGTCCAGTTTCCTTCTGAATCTCTACGTAAGGGATTTTTTTATGCAGCATTTGTGCTGCCTTCCAACGGGATACAAATGTTCTCGCCTCTGCAGGTGTAAACATATCACTAAAGAACTCTGCTACTTCCGGTTCATTTCTTAATTTGGTAAGCGCCTTAAGGAATTCTTCTCCTTCAGGAGTATCAAATGTTACGTAGTTCATGTTTCACTTTAGTAAGATACCGTATTGTAGTGTTTTATTCATGTGCATGCAAGTCAAGACCTATAGTATATCTTGGTTAAATATGGTATAATAATGTATAGAAACTAGTAGGAGGTAAAATAATTGTGGAAGCAACAAGTTTTGACAATAGTAGTTCCCGTGTGAACCACCCAGATGCTGGACTAATCCTGATTTTTCGGTTAAATGAGCCTGGTTCAATCCAGACTTTGACTGAGGATGAAGAAGCCAGCCAACTGGTTATGGGTATGGAGAATGCTCTACAGGTTTATCCAGATGATGAGCGGATGCATTCGAATGACTACACTAGTGTCGTGACTTACTACGCTAATCGTCGAATTTCCTTTAGAGTGGTCTTCCTAGAGGAGACCGAAGGATATGTCGCAGGCGCAGAATTGGTGCGCCTAGAGTGGGACTACGGTTCAGAGCCGAAAGATTATGTCTTGGCTGATCCAGTCAACGACTAATCTCTACTAGAAATAAGGGGCAATCTTGAAACGGTTGCCCTGCTTCATTTTTGGAGTACATCTAAGAAACTTGCTTCATAAACCAAGCCACTTTACTTATAAAGTGGTCGAGATCATCAGAAGGTCCTGCATATCTATTTCCTAGACAAGTCAGGTTAGTACCACACACCGAAATGTGTTGCTGTGATACCTTACAGCTCAGTATCTCTAGAGCGGTTTTTTGGTCTGGGTATTGAACCCCATCTAGATATCCGTAAGGGTTGTACAATTTATAGTTTATTCTCCCCAGTCCTGATTCCGAACCTGCAATACCTATTAATACTCTGTAATCACCTCCACACTCCTCTGCTTTATCGACGATGATATAGCCATATCCCATTAGTGGTGAACCATATTGGTCAAAGAAGTTTTCGACTTTATCGATCTGTCTCTGTCTACGGGTTTTGATCACGTATTCTTTATATTCCACTAGATTCTCGATACTTCGCTGTCTTAGGGAAGTGGCTACGGGTTCTATCTTGGATTTTGCCACAGGTGATTCACTTGTAAACGCAGGTAATGGAAGTGTGGCTTCGTTAACTTGTACCCAACCCTGAAAATCCAAGAAGGTGATATAGCTAAATAAAAACGCTACCAATAATGTGAGCGTAAAGCCTTTTTTAATTATATCCCTCATAGATATTGAGAGATCTCCTTAACAATTAAGTTGGCTGCATCTGGAACTATCTGGGCTGCTGCAGCGTGTTTTGCCTGTTCGATAGGATTGCCGTCTAATCCTTGGTTTTGACCAATATATTTAAGGCTAGTAAGAATATCCTCCATTAACTTATCTGGAGTTAGTTCGGTTTCATTTATAATTTTTGCAATTCCTGTCTCGGCCGCTAAACTTGCATTTATATACTGTTCATTGTGTGTTACCCATGGAATTGGGATAAAAATCGAAGGTTTTGCCATAGCCAACATTTCGTAAACTGTATTTGCTCCAGATCTAGCTATAACAAGATCTGCTTTACTGTAGGCTTCTCCTATTTCTTGCTCGTAAATAAAGGACTTAACATAGTACTTGCCTTTCTTATTCTTAAATATCTCGGCTTGTGACTGTGCGTACTCGAAATCTCCGGTAACTGTAGAGTTACCTGTCTGGTGGATTACATTTGCTACCTCTAACAGATCGTCCAGGATCGCGAATATCGTCTGCTTCACTTTGTGAGATCCTTGATTACCTCCAGTGACGTATATCGTTGGTAACTCTTGGTTAACTTGGAATGAGTCTGAATGAACTTCGAATACTTCTGGTCTAATAGGGTTGCCAGTCAGTACTGTTTTTTCGGGTGGATAGTATCTAGCTGAGCTTGGCCAGCTGATCATCACCTTATTAGCAAACTTAGGGAGTATCTTATTAGTTAGCCCTGTTACCGCTGTCTGCTCATGTGTAACTACCTTTATGCCGAAGATTCTACCTATAATAACTATCGGTAATGCTAGGTATCCACCGAAAGAGATGATTAGTTTCGGCCTGTACCTTAATAAGACAAATGTACTTACTACAAAGCCGTAAGGTACTTTAAAAAGATTGATTAGGCCGGCTTTCCAGTCGCCTCCACCCCAGTTTCGGGTTAACTTACCTGCGGGTAAGTTAATAAATTTGATGTGTTTATTAGTTACCGTCGTATACTCTGCAGATACATTCTTGTTGCCATGTTGATTGTACTTGTGTCCAACCCATATGAATTCGTAGTCTTTCTGCTTTTGAAGCTCACTAATGACTGCGAACGCAGGAGTCATATGTCCACCAGTAACCAAGATTCTTATCTTGTTCATGGGATATTCTAACTTGAAGAAGTTAAGATTGCATTAATTAGCTTTCTTGATAGTATTTAACACCGTATTCTCTGATTGTGTTCTCGATGTATCCTGGGATTTTGAGCCCTAGACATTGATAAACTAAGTGTATTCTTTTGAACATAGTTGGTTGAAGATGATCTGGCAGTCTATCAAATCTAGAGACAATCTCATGCATTAATCTATTGAGCCCGGCTTTATCTCCCTCTTTCTTCAGTTGGTTAATGTCTTGTTCTGCCCTATCTAGGATGCTTGTGAGTGTGTCAATATTTTCCTGCACT
>CAYGMI010000013.1:8696-24025 GCA_964351125.1 uncultured Candidatus Saccharibacteria bacterium
GTTGCCATCACTGTCGGTGAATCTAGGATGAGGCCTGCCCTGACCTGGCACATTGTATATTGGTTGTTTAGCGTTTCTCCACATGCGAGGGTTATAACGTGCAGAAAGAAGAAGTAGCACAGAAAAGTTAAAAGGCGGAACTCTATTGTCCCGCCCAGTTGGCACTTGTGCCTTATGTCATTTTATGATTTCGGAGGATTCCACTGGTAGATCATTACCCTAAGGCTTGATTCCTGTCCAGAGTCAAATGGAAGAGGCTGTATCAGAGACATCTCTATTGTATAGAACTCTGTACTAAGATTGTTATTTCTCAATAACAGACGCTTTCTTAACGTAGCTTCAGGATACTTGCCGAAGTAAACCTCTACCCAAACATTATCGGGGAGGTTTTCTACTTCTTCGGTTGATACATTGACTGTTAAAGACAAGTCTGCGTCTAAATAGTCAATCTGGTACGTGAGCTTTGACTCACCCTCTACTTCTGGAAGTTCCCCTTCGCTAATCCCTGATGTATTTCTTAAGTTGATCAGGACAGCGTTGGGGAGAGCTATTTTCTTTGGTGGCATATGCCCTCCATCTTCAATTAACTTCGTAGTAAGTATATCACAGATATATCTAAAAGTGTATTGAAATGAAAAGGGCATGACAGAGATGCCATACCCTAGTGAAGTGGGTCAAGGCTTTTTTACGCTTGCCCTGATTTTGACCACTTCGTCACTCTCGTACAGACTTAATCCCAGAACTTTCAATACTTCCGCAGAAATTGTAAGCGTCTGGTTGGTACCGGCACTAATGCCCTTGAAAGACATCGGTTTAGCTAAGATTCCTAACTCGGTTTCGAAGATAATCCAAATCTCCATCGGAGTTTCTACCATTGCACGGTGAGTAACTTCGATGCATCTGACTGTTTTATTGGCATTGAATACTACGTTTGCCAATACATTCAGTGCCTCTGCCCCATCTACCAGAACACTTCTGGGTCCAACTGCTAAGTCGGTAGCTACCATAAGAAATTATCTTTCTGCTAATTGAGTGTTAGCGAATTATATCACAGTGCTATCGTGTAAGGCGCGTTTCGAGCAGATCTCCAAATACATAGTTAAGCACTAGCCACTCAACAATCCATAGCGCTATAACTATCACTAGAAGTTCTTGAAACATCACCTCTGGTAGATACTTAATTAGGTTAGAGGTAGATGGGTCGAGCATCCAAAATTGGTTGTTTGGGAATAATGTCTCATGAAAGAAAGTAAAAGCTTGATTCCAAAGGAAGAAACTGGCCAAAGAAATAAGGCTGATGATTGCAATGAATGTACCCCAAATTTTTTCTAGTCTTTCTCTTAACTCGTATTTACGCTGCATCTTAAACACACCCCCTAGTGCAATCGCTAGTGCAAGCAAAGCTACCACGTAGATAACTACAAATATATTCTGGACATCTTGCATGTGAATTATGTCTTCTGTAGAAAACCACCTATGATCTAGCACTTCGGAAAATGGGGGTCTTATCGTACCTAAGACCTGACCGAAGAACGCTGGAGCAGCTTCTGGTCTGTCGAAGTTCTGATACACTTCGTACCTATCAAAAGACCAATAGTAATACGGTCTAAAAAGCGAGACTACTATTATAGGTAGTAAAAACAGAATAATTGCCCAAGCTGCTGACGTAATGTTTAATTTCATATCTAAGTTTAGCAACTCAGAAGTCGTTGTTGTATACTCTACAATTGCTACACATTGCCCTCGCTATAGTTGGTGCTATACTATTTCTGCCTCACGCCAAGACTAATAATAATCATATTTACGTTTGAATTTGAACCATATGTTAGGACTAAAATCTCTCTTCGATCCCAATAAAAAGAAACTCAGCCAGGCCAAAAAGGTTTCAGAAAAAGTTAATGAGCTTGAACCTGAAGTAGAAAAATTGAGCTACGAACAAATGCAAGCTGAGATAAAAGAAGTGAGAAAGGAGCTAAAGAAGTTGGTGGATACAATCCCAGAAGACGATAAAGTATCGCTAAGATTGCCTGACAGAACAGGTAAGGGATTAAATCAGATAGAGATTGATATTCAAAAAAAACTATTGGCATTTATGCCTAGAATGTATGCTTTTATTAGAGAGGTGTATAAGAGAGAAATTGGTATTCGCCACTACGATGTACAGATTATGGCTGGAGCCTATCTTGCAGAAGGTTGGAAGTTAGGAGAAATTCGAACAGGAGAAGGTAAAACAATGATTTTTAACCTGCCTCTATTTCTGTACTCGCTTGTAGGTCGCGGTGCTCACTTGGTAACAGTTAATGATTATCTAACTAAGCGTGACGGAGAATATGCTGGACACATTGCTAGCAAATTAGGATTGAGTGTGGGAATTGTGGCTCCTGGTGGTACCTCATACAAGTACATCTCAACAGAAGAATTGGAAGGTACAAAAGGTGAGGAAGTATATAAGCAGGTAAAAGAACTCGGCGTTCCGAAGCTGGCAAATATGCAAGGGCTTAACTTGTTAGAGACTACTAAGAAAGAAGCATATCGGACTGACATGACTTTTAGTGTGAATAATGAACTCGGATTCGATTATCTTAGAGATAACATGGCTTGGAACCGAGAAACGCTAGTACAGCGAGAACTATACTTCTGCATAGTTGACGAAGCCGACTCTATATTAATAGATGAGGCTAGAACTCCACTTATTATCTCTTCTACCCAATCAGATTCTGATACTGAGAGATACACTACCTTTGCTAAGGCAGTAGCTAGATTAGACGAGGAGGTAGACTATGAGGTTGATCATAAGACTAGATCTGTAATTTTGACAGATAAAGGTATAACTCGTATCGAGAGTATTCTGAATGTAGAAAATGTATGGTCGGACTATTCGATGGCGCATCATCTTGAGAACGCTCTTAAAGCAAAAGCTCTGTTTTTGAAGGATGATCAATACATTGTGCAGAACAACGAAGTGTTGATTGTGGACCAGTTTACTGGTCGTGTAATGGCTGGTAGAAGATTCTCTGAGGGAATTCACCAAGCTATCGAAGCTAAGGAAGGTGTTCCTATTCAACAAGAATCGAATACATATGCAACTATCGCTTTCCAGAACTTCTTTAAATTATACAAGTGGTTGTCTGGAGCTTCTGGAACAGTAATGACCGAATCTGAAGAGTTCTACAAAATCTACAACCTAGATGCTGTTGCGATTCCAACTAATAAACCTGTTATTAGAGACGATAAGCCAGACCTAATCTACCGTGATCAAGAAGTAAAGTTTAAGGCGGTGGCTCAAGATGTGAAGTTGTTACACGAGACTGGGCAGCCTGTGCTTGTAGGTACAACATCTGTAGAAAAGTCTGAACTTGTATCTCAATATTTGGATGAGCTAGGAGTACCTCACAGTGTTCTTAACGCTAAGTATCATGAACGCGAAGCGCAAATTGTCTCTAAAGCTGGTGAACTCGGTGCGGTTACAGTTGCTACCAACATGGCTGGTCGTGGGACTGATATTCCTCTAGAAGAAGGTGTGGTAGAGCTAGGAGGTCTTGCAGTGATCGGTACAGAAAGACACGATGCTAGACGTATTGATAATCAGTTGCGTGGTCGTTCTGGACGTCAGGGAGACGCTGGATATTCAAGATTCTATGTATCTTTGGATGACAATATCATGAGGATGATGGGTGGAGACTTCTTGGGCAATACTGTGGGCAGAATTATGCAGGACGATGCTCCAATCGAGATGAAGATGATCAGCAACCAAATTGAAACTGCTCAAACTAGAGTTGAATGGGCTAACTTTGATTCTCGTAAAAGACTTGTAGATTATGACGAAGTGCTTAACCAACAGCGAGAGATTTTCTATGCCAGAAGGCGTAAATTATTGGACCTTGCCGAAAAATCTGTTGGATTGTTTATCGAAGAGTCTCTTAAGAATGATCCAGAAAAAGGCGAAGAAGTGAAGAAGCAGGCATTACTAGACTTGGAAGCTATGGCTCACGAGATGGTCGAGGATGAAGTTGGATTCATTGTGCAATCTAGATTTAGCGGAGAAGAAAAACTCTCGGAAGACGAGCTGGGAATCTTGGTGGCAAAAGTACTAGAGCTGGCACCTGATCCAGTTGTAGCTGCAGGATTTGATCTAAAGACTTCAGGAGTTGAAGGTCTCTTAAAAGATGAGTTGCGTGGTCTTACCGAAGAAGAAACTAGAAAATATATATCCAAAGGAGTAAAAAATATGTTTGACTCCAAGATGGAGGAGTTTGGAAAAGACTTCCCTTCTGTGTTCAAGGCTCTAATTTTAGAGGCGATGGGTAAGAAGTGGATGGAGCATCTAGAGACTATGGCTGATATTAGATCAGGAATAGGACTTGTAGGGTATGCACAGCGAAACCCCTTGGTAGAATACAAGAATACTGGATTCCAGGTGTTCCACGAGATGTTGAACTCGATTGATTCAGATGTAATTCGCAGAATCTTTAAGGTAAATAAAGTTTCTTCTCCGCAGCCAATGCCAAGACTACAGACAAATGAGGACGAGATTCAAGATGTAGTTACAGGGGATCGAGAAATGATGGTTGGTAGCTCTAATCTAGATAAAGTAGTTTCTGATGTCAGTAGACAAGCTAAGCGAGAACAAAGAGCAATGCAAATGGCAGGATCAGAGGGTAAAGGCCGCACAGTTATAAAAGACGACAAGGTTGGCCGAAACGATCCTTGTCCATGTGGAAGTGGTAAAAAATACAAGAGCTGTGGACTTAAAGATACAGAAGAACACCGCATGAACATGTCTAAGCTAGCTTAATATGCCAGAAGGCGATGAGACCGGCTTGGATTTGGTAGCTAAGCAAATCCGTCAGCTTACATTTATAGTAGTAGTAGCAGGATTGCTGTTGATGGCATTAATTGCCCTAAGTATTGTACTAACTCCAAACCAATCAGATATCCCTGAACAGACGGAATTGGATCAGATAATCTATGTGGTTAAGGTAGAGGATATGCCTATTGGATTAGTCGCAGATCAGTATGCAGATTTGGAATCAGCTAGCTTTAGAATAGGTGATACGGAATACGAGACTGAGGGTTTAGAGGGCAACTTTGAATTAAGGCTAGACTTCTTAGAGGAATATCCAAATGGGGAGGTTGTTGAACTATACTACAAAGATTTGTAGTGCCTGGACTACTATAAACAATGCGTAAAGTCCTACGAGCATAATTCCTTCTTGCTTATTAATCTCTGAATCTGTAACCGTAAATACTGCAAACATTCCAAGCGCTGTACCCATCAAGATTAACGGAAGAATTAGCACGGGGAGTGAAGTTAGAGTAACTGGTGATATTAGAGCTAAGATTCCTAGTATTAGAGTATTTACACATGCACTACCTATAAATCCTCCTATCGCCAATTTACGCTGCTCAAGAGATTTGCTAGCAAAAAGTAAGGTTATCTCAGGAATATTTGTGCCAAAAGCTAAAATTAACATACCAACAACAGAGTTAGGAATATGAATTAGCTCTGCAAATTTGATAGCGGCTGCGACTATAACGTTAGAGAGAACTAGCAGGGCTGCTAGTCCGATAAGGCCCTTAATTACCATTCTAGAAAGTTTTCCTAGTTGGATTGTAGAGTCCTCATCTAACTTCCTGTGGCTGCGGATATGATCTCCGATATAGATTACGAACAGGATATACACAGATACAAGTAGAATACCTTCTTCAAATCTGAGCTCACCATCTAGAACTACAAAGATTTGCAGACACAATAGTAACAAAGCCATTACAACCTGTCCGACTCCAAATTTTCCTTTAAATGGTATGCCCTTCTCTTTTATGGCATTTGCTCCAACTACAAGTGTTAAAAGCGTAAATGTTGCTCCTAGCAGGTTTCCCACGCTAAGCTGAGGGACTTGATCAATAGCAGAAGAGATTGCCACAGAGGCTTCGGGCAGTGAGGATATTCCTGCAATGATAAAAAATCCAACCATAAACGGACTAATTTTTAGTCTCTTTGCAATTTCTACAAATGATTCCTCTATTAAATCTGCTGACTTAACCAACAGTAAACTGAGAACCATTAAAAGTGATATATATGCCGCGATGTCCATGCAACAGTATGTGCAACTCTGAGAGTTTAGTCAACAGTAAGATTAGATTAATAAGTGACGGGATAGAGATCGTAGCGATCCCTATACTCAGAAACCAATTCTGGGCCAATTCTTGCCCCAGGCATCATCCAGTCCATATGCCAGTATTCTGTAACAAGACCATCTTTACATCCTCTATTAGCACACATTCATGCAACCTTTGTTTGATCGTTACATACATATGCCCCAGCACAGCTTCTGAAGTAATTGTAATACCATCCAGAGTGAGCTGCGATAACTGGGGCCTCTACGCGATCGATTACATCGATTGCGTTGTGCACTGTTCTAGTGATTGGGCTCACATCTCCAAACTCCTGAGTGATTAGCCATGATCCTATTTGTGGCCAGATCAAGTCAGTCTTTAATGCAGTCCCGCACTCGGATTGAACTCCCCACTTACTAAATCTACGCAGAGGCAATAAGTTGCATGGATCACGGTACTGATTATCGAAGATTGTGACAAAGTGCAGATGAGTACCACTGCAAACACCTGAACAGCCTTGTAAACCGATTAGCTGTCCTTGGTCGATGTACACAGGTTCCATCGTTTCCTTGTCCTCGGAGTCGTCAACTACGGGCCAGCTTCTGTTTGCCCAGTATTTCCAGAACTCAGTAAGAGCTGTTTTGGTCTCTTCCTTTGTCTGAATTCTAGTCCAGTCAAAGTGCACATAGTTCATAAAGTCTGCCTCAACTCCAAGCTCTGCGAGTTCAGAATCTATCTCTGCAATTCTGGCGTCTTTGATAATGATGACATCAGAGTTATTGGTAAGATTTTGCTCTGCTCTAATTAACTCTTTCTCAGATAGAAGTAATCGCATTCTAGCTTTGAGAGCGAGAATATAACTGGTTACGTCTTGGGTGGTGAAGTCTCCAAAGATTTGTTGTTGTTTAGCAATCTCTTCGTAGTCATCACGAGCTAATGCGACTGCAGTCTGCAGGTTTACTGTGGCCTGTCTGTTTACTCCACGTACATAAATGCCAAATGCGGCCATCATGGCCGCAACAGCAGCTACCCCAGAGACTACTCCAATAAGTGTGTGTTTACTTGGCATTAAAGCTCAGAGAGTTCTAATGTGACAACAATATTTTGTACTTTACCATCACGAAGAAATTCTACTTCTACTTCGTCACCTACCTGCTTGTTCTGAATTACAGTTTGCAGAGGATTTTCGATGCTGATTGGCTCACTGTCAATTCTTAGAATATGGTCACCTTCTTGTAGTCCTGCCTTGTCTGCAGGACTTCCTTCTACTATTGCATCATCTTGTCCTTCGCTAGATACAATCAATGCTCCAAAATCTTCTTTAAGGTTAAGCTCATCTTGAATTATCGGAGTAACTGTTTGGAATCGCACTCCAAGATAAGGTCTGCGGATTTCACCGAATTCGAGTACGTCGTTGATTATTCTCTGTACCGTATCGATCGGTATTGCAAATCCAATGTTCTCGGCATTTTGAGCTACTGCTACATTTACTCCAATTACGTTTCCTTGAATGTCGAATAGTGGTCCCCCAGAATTGCCAGGGTTAATACTGGCATCTGTCTGGATTACGCCCTCTAACCTTTCAGCATTCGAACCATTTGTGTCACTAGCAATAATTGATCTACTTAGTCCAGATACAATTCCGTAGCTTACTGTGCCGCTAAATTGACCTAGTGAGTTTCCGATGGCTACAACTCGCTGGCCTACTTCTAGCCCTGCAGATGTTCCTGTAGTGACCACGCTCAAATCTCTATCTTCTGGATCGATCTTGATGATTGCGATATCCAGAACCGTATCCCTTGCTAATACTTCTGCTTTTGTTTCGGTACCGTCAGAGAATAGAACCGTGTAATCTGCTTCTTCATCACTTACAACGTGTCTGTTTGTCACCACTAATCCATCTGCAGAGATAATGAAACCGCTTCCTTCTCCGAGGGTTTGAGTTCCTTCTGTACTTCCACCAAACCTCTCTCTCAAGTTTTTCTGGTACTCAGTTAGTTCTCTGGTAATTACAATGCTAACTACTGCATCCTGGTTTTGTTTTACTACATCGATAACAGCAGAGTCTTCGTCGATGCTGACGTTTGTGCCGCTAAAGTTAGTAGGTTGTTGGTTTTCGGTGGTAAAGATCCTAGAACCTAGATAGCTACCTGCAATTCCAGAAGCAAAAGAGATGATGATTAGGAATATCGACATGCAGCTAAATAGTGCCAAGATTTTTGGTGCTGTCTGATTGTTGGTGTTGTGCGTTGAGTTTGAATCCATATTTTACGTGTTAACTTATCTATTATACCTCTAACAGGGTGTGTAGTTTCTGTGGAGTTAGATTTTTCGAGTTGCATCAAGTATTCTTGTGGCCTTAGTTTGTACTGTATTCAAAAGCTCTTTTCGAATACCTACTCTTTTTGCTGTATTTGAATTCATGTGTAGAATATCTTTGATTACTACAAAATCTTCGCGAAAGAGTTTATCTAAGTAAGGAGTCAGTTCTGTAAGAGTACTGATTGGAAATATTCCATCACGGATTACTCTATCCATAATACTATTGTTGTGTGGTTGTTCGACTGATAGCACCTTCATTCCGCGGCATGCGGCGAACCTAAAAGCACTAGATGTAAGTTTAGTATTAGTTGCAATCCATACGTTTTGAGTAACCCCAGGTTTGCTAAATTTTTCGGATACATCTAGAAATCTAGCATATACGTAAAGAGCGACTGTCATGTCTGAGCGTGTACCTTCTTTATTATGGAACTTTGCCTCGACTATATGCATTTGGTTATCCTTTTGGGCAAATACATCTATTTCGTGTCTTACACATTCACCATCCACTTCTACTGCAACATTCACGTTGTAGCCATCTGCTGCAAAAATTCTGCCAATATACTGTTCGAAGATGTGGCCACTTGGACCCATCTTGCGGATCGCTGGCTTTAGGTTATATCTTGCACAGTAAAGGTCTCCGTTTGGGAGTTCTCTTAGTTTTTCTGACACATGCTCGGCGATTTGTTTTGTAGAAGTATTTGTAGCTTCGTTGGCTTCCTCGAAGTTGATAATGCTTTCGATGGCAGCTTCAGGAACTTCGATTCTATGCAAAAACCTGGCCAGCTTCTTCTTAGAGAAGGGCTCAATATCTCCGGCAGCTTTTTTAACATACCTCTTATTCACATCCATAGTATAATTAGTTCATGCAAGAACAACAACAATTTCCAAATGTAACACTTGTCGTAAATGACGGTGTGCCCCATATCGAGCTGAGAAAATCAGAAGATGTAACTCAAAAGATGCTTTCTGGTCAGAGTCTTCACGAGGTAATGCAGGAAGTAGCAACTAAGGTCAATTACAGTGGTGGTTTTGATGAAATTATTGAGCTGGCTAGGCAGTGTGACGAGTTGTTTCTACACTTCCCTGTTCGAGTAGACAATAATCCAGAAGAGATAACTTTTCCGGCAGTAATGTCGAAGGTCGATCAGGCGGTAGAAGAACACGAAGTTCTATCCCACGACTCTGAAGACGTGGTTGCCCAAGTCGAGCTGTTTTGGCAAGGAGACGTATTTGCCAGTGTGTTAGAAGAACTGTACACAGTTTTGATTGCAGACACTGTTTTCACAGCTTCACAATTGGGTATAGGAGTAATTCAATTAGAAGAGAATACAGGAGATGCACGACTTAGACAGAAAATGGCAATAGAACTAGAGAAACTTGAAGTACCTTTAATTCTGGTATCATAGATATATGGATAACAATAAGACTCAAAAACGTGGAATAGACGATGTAGTAGTAAGAGTTGATAAAGAAACTGCAGAGCAAATCGAGCTACTTAGTAAGCAGATGGGCTCAAATATCAAAGAGACAACTCGCTGGGTTATTTGGTTGGCACGCAAATGCATGGGACGTAAAGTCCTAATCGAGGATGGTGAAGAGATTCTAGAAATATCGCTTAAAGAATTTGAAAAACTTACAGAGTTAGACAACAAACGTGTCGGAAAAGCCTAAAGACGAAAATCTAGCAGAAGCAGAGCGACCTGTAGCAAGCGCTAAAGAACTAAAGGTTCTGGAAGATGCCCCTGACGAGCTCGAAGAATATCCAGAAGACTATCCAGACTACTACTCTAGCGTAGGAGAAACTTTGGTAGACGAAGGGGCGATCAACATCTTAACTAAGCGTGAAGATGTTAGAGGCAGACTAGCTATCATCTATACAATTGCTACTTTCACGATGTTTGTGTTGGGTTTCTTGGTGGCGATCTTAGATAGTCTGATAACTAAGAACTCACTTATAGATAACCTCACCACTATTCTACCCCTACTCTCGGGTATCTTTTTAGGTACTTTGGGATTTGTGTTGGGGTACTACTTCAGACAGACAGAGTCGGACGATTCGAACTAGTATTCAAGATTGAACTAAAAATGGCGCATCGGATTGCGATACGCCATTATTATTTTAGTGATTTGATTCTAGTTGCCGATTTCCAGTCCAAGGACTTGGACGATCGTATGTGCATCTCCACCGAGCTTTTTTGTTATCTCGGTCGAAAGAGCGATAATCTTCAACCGCCCTTCCTTGTTCCGTCCACGAGCCTGAAACGATACTTCACCATCAACGGTTAGGTTTCCAACGTTTCCGGTTTGGATAACGGTTGTGAAGCCAGGACCAATCAGGATATCTCCACCGCTGCCGGTATCGATATTCAAGAAACTGAAAGAGCCAGAGCCGGTGAAGGTGACTGTGTCGCCGCATTCTTTTGAGAAATTTAGAGCAACTAATTGGAAGGTACCTTCTTCATACGGAATTGGGTAGAAACCCTGTCCCGCTAATGCATCTTCTGTTGGAAGCATTACACTAAGTGTTTCGCAATCATCAGGGTTGACGGTTGTTTCCACTTCAGCTGTGTCAGTATTACTCCCACACGCGCTGAGGATGGCTAAAAGTGCTACTAGAATTACAAAGTGCATTTTTAGAGCTCGCATTGTGCGATTCTCCTATTAGTTAATTTATACTTACAATATTATAAGATATATCTGATATATAGTCAAATGCGAACTTAATCTTGAAGGTGAACCTCGAAGGCGCCCGTTTGGCCATTGTAGTAGCCTGCTGACTCATATTTTCGGACAAGCTTATGCTTTTTTAACAATCTGTCTACAAGGGGGCGGACGACTGCTCCTTTGCCTGTCACTACTATCACTTCTGTATAACCTGCAATGTACGAGTCTTCTAGAAATTCGTTTAATAGTTTTTCTATATCGTATGGATGAAGGCTTCCGCGGTCGTGATAATCGAGTTTTCCCTGTGGTATAAATTCCATCCAGTATGATAGCAAAATAGAAAGAGGCAGACCTGATGTGGCCTACCTCTAACGTTTTACTAAGTCTTACTTATTCACTAGCTGGGGTTGTATACCAACACCCAGACCGGATTCACCCGGAAGAAGCGCAGTTCACCATTTTGATCGAGGCTCACAGACATTACGCCTGTCAGGTCGATCATTTCGAATCCTTGCGATTCGAAGTGTGAGCGGATATTTGCCCAAGCTTCGATATCTTGTGCTGAGATGACTCCTGCATCAGACAATGCTTGCCATGTGGGCAGATGATCTACCGCCAAGTTGAGCAGGAAGTCGTAGAGCGCTTCTTCGTCCATCCTGCTAAGGAATTGATTGTATGCTCCACCACTTCCGTAGGCACCTGCAATGGCGACATTGATGGTTAAACCCATCGCCGACGGATTGAAGTTGCCTTCATCGGTTTGGACCACAGCCTCCGGAACAGCCAGCCCGCAAAATCGCCATGTAATTCCCAAAGACTCTGCTCGAGCTGAGCCCGTTACCCACAGTTGTGAGCGTTCGGAGTCTGAGAATAGGCTGAACGCGGTCAAAGCTGGTTGGACGGCATCTGCACTTATACTCAGTACCGACTGATGATTCACACCGGTTTCTGTATTGGTGATCTCCACCAGTGTACCGCTAATGTTCGTGGCACTGTAGAACCGTACATCCGAGGTTGTAGGACTGATGCTTGAGTACACAGCAGGTATACGGGAATTCCGAAAAAATTCTTCGAAAAATTGCCGCTTCGCCAGCCACACGCCCTGATTGTCGCCCGGAGAACAAACTGTCTCCGTCTTTGCAACCTCTGCGAATGCTCTGAGAGTTTCGCTGTCGGCATCTAAAAGTGCTTCTAGATGCCAAGGTAGGTAGAACGATGCGCTGATTCTGCTCAACTGAGTGGTCGATAGCTCAATGCCTGATGCGGCAAAGATCCCCTTAATGGTTTCTGCTTTGTTATTGTTCTTGGTAATCAAATATACGATGACCACTGCAACAATCACAACAAAAACTGCTCCCAAAACAACTTGATAGTTCATTCTCTTCCTCATTGCTTTACCTAGAATAAATTGACTTTTGAACGTACTCTTTATTATAGCATCAGAATATATAGAGCCAGAGCAAGTGCTATGATAGCCTACAGAATTCCCTCTTTCAGAATTCTTTTGCTATAATCTTGCTGCTTTACGCAAATCTACAGTGGCCCTGTAGTATAACGGTTAGTACGCCGGGTTTTCATCCCGGTAATCGGAGTTCGATTCTCCGCAGGGTCACCATATTAAATTCTTCCATATTTCCAGCCTCTAAAATGTCAAAAAGTGTGAATAGCTCAGACTTTTGCGTGGTTCTAAATTTGCCATCTGAGTACGTTAGACCCTGAGGGAAGATAACCTCTGCCATTTCTCTTCTTTTCCTTACTGAGAAAGACTTATACTCTGGTTCTAAATTTGTAAGGAAGTGTTTTGAATTTTGGAGTAATTTCTCTAGTTCTGCGAAGTCTATCTCGTTATCTGATTGCTGCATTTCTGCTGCTGCAATTTCTTTTTTGATTCGTTCTAGTTCGGGTTCATAGTCTTCCAGATCAATCTCGCCTCTAGCTCTCATGATGATTAAACCTCTCTTCTGTTCTCTGAGTGCATTAGCTCTCTGCTTTGCCTGTTCAAATGCTGTTTCTTTGTTCTCGTTAGATTTGTGCCATTCTTCGTTTAGTAATTCATTAAATAGTTCAAAATACTCCTCAGTTGGTGTTATATCAGACAATAGGTCTGTAAACATATCTTCTAGCTCTTCTTTAATAATAGACTTCTTTTCGGCCTTACAGTTTGAATTATTACAATAGTAATAGTTGTATATACCACCGTTGCCTCTTGATCTACCGTGGGTCAGTCTATTGCCGCATTCATCACAATGTATGAATCCTTTTCCTCTTGATAGGCTAAAGTTTAGAACGAACGTTTGTTCTGGATCGTCTTGTTTGATAGTTGTACGGACTTTGTTGTGAAGTTTGTCTTGTACTTGCAAATGTTCTTCCCAAGTAATCATAGGTTCGTGTTTGCCTTGAATATCGTGAGGATAGTCGCCCCAGTTAAATTTGCCTGCATAGAATTTAGATTTGTTGAGTATGTGCCAGACCGCCTTCGGCGGTAGGGGTTTACCTGCTCGATTCTTTATACCTACACTATCCAAATAGGCTGCGAGGTCAGTAATAGTATAAAGTGCAAGGAACCTGCGGAAACACTCCTGCAGGTGGGAAAAGTAGGGTTCGTCCTTAACTATACGCTTGGTGGTTTTGTCGTTTCGATAACCGACTGGGCATGTGGTGGGCAACCATCCGTCTAGTGCCTTCGTGATCATGGCTTGCTTTACTCTTGCTCCCTTCTGTTCGTTGTCTAGCTGGGCTATTGCGGACATCATGGTTTCTATTAATCTGCCAGTGGGAGTATCGTCTGTTTCTTCTGTTGCTGAACGTAAGTCTGTTCCGCATTCTTTCAGTTTCTGCTTAGTGGTGTGGTGATACATTACATCACGTGACCATCTATCAAATTTGTATACGACTACGTAGTCTATTTTGCCTTTGTTCTTTTTTACGAAGTTTAAGAGATGGTTTAGTTGTGTGCGGTTGTCCGTCTTGGCGCTTTCCCCTTCTTCTACAAAACAGGCTACTTCTATAATGGAGTTTCTGGACAGGTATTTTCTTATCTCGTCTAGTTGGGTGCGGATAGAATAATTATCAACCTGTTCTTTGGAGCTAACACGAACGTATATCGCAGCGGTCTTGGTGGGCAGTCTACTTATTTTCTTGTCGGGAGGTGTAGACTCGTATTTCATTTCTGGATTATACCTGTAGTTTGTTTATTCTGCTGAATGTAAATCTGTGCTAGTGTCTTGGTTAGTTCAAGAATCTTTAGTATCTTCTCGTCAGGAACGGTATCAGGGAGTTTTAGGATTTCGCGAGCCTTCTCCACTGTCATTTCTTATCAACCTCAAACTCGTAAAATTTTGTTCTGCCACTGTAAACAGTGGTGTATTTATTATGATACTTGGGTACTCCACCATTACCAATAATTTCATAGAACTTATCTTCTGCTTTCTTACCAATAATTACCCTGTGTCGCTTTAAGTTCTTTGATGCAAAGAATCTTTTTTCTCCGAACAATCTTAGATCTAAGTAATTCTTAGATAGGTACTTGGTCATGTAGCTACCTTTGTTCTGAATGTGTCCAATGTCTGTTACCCAGATGAAGCCATTCCCCCAGATTTCTTCTATTGTTTCTTGGTCAATGAATGGGAGTTTGTACAACACATGATAGTGAACTGCTCCTCTATCGTTCTTATCTTGGAATTCAATTGCACAAATGTAAGTGAAGTTACCAAAGCGGTACTTCATACGTTTAATGAATTTACGGAACTCGTTATTACACTGGTTAACATTCCTAATGTCGAATTCGTTTGTATCGGCGAATGTTAGAGTAAGGAATTTATCGTGTTTTTGGAAGTTTAGATTTACAAGCCTTCTGAAAGTATTCTTAGTCCTACTAAGTGAAGAAGCTAGAGACTTTAACTTTCTTTCCTTGTCTTCTACCTCTGATATTGTTTTGACTGATTGATTCTTGGATTTAGTTCTGGACTTGCCATTTCTGAGTACAGGGAATTCATATCTATATATTTCGATATTTGTTTCAGATTCATACATCTTCCAGTTGTAGAGTTGAGGTTTGTTTTCGCCGTTAGTGTTACTACAATCAAGTGAAGAAGGAGCGCCCCCAGCACCTACGGTTGGCCGGGGGAGGCTCGCTCCTTTCTGTAATAGCTTAGATTGTAGTCTCTCGGTTCTCATGCAGTATGATTGCACGAAAAACCTATTTTACTCTTGTCAGAAAGAGGTTT
>CAYGMI010000014.1:0-7887 GCA_964351125.1 uncultured Candidatus Saccharibacteria bacterium
GCAGCTGCTGAATTAAGAGAAGAGTTAGAAGTTATTGAAGGTGTTTACGATGCTCTTGCAGAGGCATACATGCAACTTCAAGATGTACTGTCATTGAGTGGAAAGAAAATGATATTCAGAGAGCAGCGAGGTTGGGAAGGTGAGTCGATTGTAAGAAGTTATATTGAGGTTCCGTACTTCGAAAAAGACATGGTGATCACAGAGGGTCGTAAGAATGACTTGCTAGAGAGAAACACGTCTAGTGGGATTTCTTCTGTCCTAGGCTCATCTGGTAGCAGCTCAGGAGCACTTTCGGCAGCAGAATGTCCAATTGGTGTTTCGGGTGGTGTTACAGATACCCAAGGACTAGGATATGGTCTAGCTCAGATTATTGTTACAGGTTCAGAGGACCCAGACCAAGTAGCAAGTACGGCTAGTGGGCTCTGTGGTCAAGGTATTGTTCCCCAGATCAGGTCCTGCTATATCGGCACATGTGCTTTTGATGCCGCTGGGGTCTACGAGGGGGGCGTTGCTCAAGCAAACTTCTTAAACGCAGTAACTAGTTCCCCAAATTGGTCTTGTACAGACGCTGTAATTACATGTTGTCACAAAGAGCCAGTAACTGAGTACAATCCCAACCCAATTAGTATTGGAGGAATCACTGCGCTTGGTGGAGATGAAGGAAGATTTACCGCAGGTTGTACAGACAATATAGACAAGCGAGGTGGAAGCATTGCGGTTACTACACCAATATTTAATGGTACTCATCCTTATAAAGATCAAAATATAGCAAATTTCTTTTCTACATTTTCTGGTGACCTAAGTGTATTTGACTGTTTTGCAGCTAATATTTACGAAGAACCAGCCTCACCTGGTTCCATCAATTCCTTTACAGACACAGTAATCGCTTCGGCTGCTGCAGGAGGTTTGGGAAACTTGCCTCTCTGTATTATGGAAACTGGAGTGGTTAACGGAACAAGTGATGGTTCCCAGAATGCACAAATAGTTTCGCAGTGGCTATCTGCCTACTCCAGCAAGATTGCATTTGCATTAGGATTTAATTGGCATGCTGGACAGTCTAGTGGTTGGCCACAATTTGAGTTAGATGATAAGGGTGCAGCTACTCTAGAAGCAGCTTGTGGAATACTACAGGGCGGATCTGGAGCAGGTGTATCAGGTGGCGGAGGTGGAAATAATGCTCTTGGTAAATACTTTGTACAATATCAAAACCACATGGCAGAAGGTGATAACTGGAATGAGTACTATCATTACTTTGAATCACTATACTATCTTGATGAGATTGCTAGGCTAATGGACACATACGCTTTTGCCTCTGGTCTAGGCAGTACCCAGTTTACAGAAGACGAATTGGGAGCATGGAATAGATCAGGGGAACTGGAGTGGTATGCAGATATTCCTACATGTGAAGATTGGGAAAATAACCCAGACTTAGTAGCGCAACTTGGCATTCTCAAAGATAAGTTTGGAGACGATTTTGAACCTAATTGCATCGGATACGATTTAAGAGATTTATCAAATCCAAACTACAGAGCGGATCCACTTGGACAAAAGCTCTGTCTACTCGGGTATGATGTAGGACTAGAGTGCGAACCTTACACACAAGGAGATATAGCATGTCCAATTAATCAATCACCTGTATTTAGCGGAGTTGCTGGTAACGAGAGTACGATCACTGGGACAAATCAACTACAGCCAGGATTGGTCTCGCTAACAGAGAGAATTGAAGACGTCCAAAATTTGCCGCGAGGAATGCTTATTGCTTTACTAGAGCGAGAAGTTACTTCTCTGCTCCCTACAATCACAGGTGATCCTTGGCAACAGGTTATACCAAGGACTAATCCGAACTATACAATATGGGGACCTGGACAGTTTGCTGATATCTCGTGGATTGGTACTGGCTACGGTAAGTTAGGGGCAAATGGATTTATTGGAGCTGGCAGGTATCCGACTGGTACTCAAGGGTGTCTGGATGCCCTTGGATTACCTTACGATACTACTAACGGTAGATTCCAAGACAATGATCCGAGCTCTGGTATCCTAGAGAGATCTTATGTTGGGTATGCCCTCTGTGCTGCGGGCGCAAAGTGGAAGAACGATGCATTTACTGCCGATAGACACAATACAGATTGGACGACTGATGATGTGTTTAAAGCATCGGGAGCATATCTCGGTGACTGTGCTCAATTCGGTAGACCATATTGTCGAATTTATGTTCAGACAATCTGTAACTTATTTGCTGCAGAGAATCCTATTCTATGTGAAGTAACAGGTGCACCAGCTGCACCATCTTGTAATGGTTCAATAACCAATGATTGTTCTGATGGCAATATCAGACTTATTCATCCGCTTCGTGATGAAGCCGACAATGCTACTCTAACACAAGGTTATGGTGGCCCCGACGAGCATAGCGGTATAGATCTTGCTATTGCCGCAGGTACTCCTGTATATGCAGCTGCCCCAGGAACAGTAATAAACTTGGTTGAGAATTGGACGCCGAGTGATATGGATGGAATTTCTCTAAATGGCACAGCGGGTAATTTTGTAAAAATCCGGCATACTCGTGATGACGGTCAGCCGTTCTTCACTTCGTACCAGCACTTGAGTTCGGTTGCTACTTCTATTAATGCACAGGTTGAGGCAGGAGACTTAATAGGTTACATAGGTACAACAGGAAGGTCAGGAGGTAATCACCTTCACTTTGAGCTGCGTACAAATCCAACTGACTGTTACGATGGCTATGGTGAGGGTGCGCCTTTCGGAACATGTTCAGAGGATCCTAGAAAGTACATTCTTGACGAGAATGGCTTCACTCAATGTCAAAATACAGGAAACGTTGACCCGATTATTACAGGTGATTTCGCTTGTCCGATCGTAAATCCAGAGCAGGCTGTTATATATCAATCTTCGTACATCTCAGGTGGTAGAGGTTCTCATGCGAGGGATGACATTATAAACCAGCAAGCAACAGATATAGGTGCTCCAAATCAACAGGTAGTAGCGCCTGTATCGGGAGTTGTTTCTGAGATCAGAACTCCTATAGACACGTTAGAAGCATTCACTCCTAGAGGAATTATCTGTGACTACATAAGGTTGCCAGATGGTGATCCTGCAAATGACTATGATCCGGATAATCCTGATGCGACTAGAAGGGGTATCAATTACGATCTGATAAACGAATTAAACCTTACCGAGACATCACCTGGCTCTGGAATATATACGGGTAATGGGGGTGCAAGATACGATGCTCGCATAGATGACGAAGGGGATTACTACTACGATGGAGGTTTCGTAGTGCATATAACTGATTCAGAGGATAGACTGTGGAGGTTGGTTCACCTTAAAGAGCTGACGGTAACAGAAGGACAACCGGTTGAGGTAGGTGATCCAATTGGTAAGGTGTATGATGGAAATATGACAGGACAGTGGGCAGATTATGGTGTAAAGCCAAATGATGGGTCTGGCTGCTTTAGTACGAGCTATGCGCACCTTCATTTCGCAACTATAGACGCTGCTGCTACAGGTAGTAATACCTACGAAGGAAATACATGGAACTCTACTCCTTGGGTTAGAACTTACTGTGGAATAAATTAATATGCTAGATAAAATTAAAGTACAACTTAAACTATTTTTTAGTAACATGACCTATTCTAAGCTGGTGTTGATTGCGGTGGTAGTGGTTACTTTCTTATTAGTTGTAAGAGCACTATTCTTCCCTTCGGATACGGGACAGGGAAGATTCCCAGGAACACCACTAAACGAGGTTGAAGTGGGACAACCTGCTTCGTACGAGGTAACTCGCCCGATCGACCCTGCTACTGGCCAGCCTGTTGCAGAAGAAAGGCAAATCCTAACCATCTATGCAGACGACCCTAGTAAGCTTAGTCCAGTGCAAACAGAGCAACTAATCCAGGTAGCGCTAAAGAATGCAAATCTCTCTAGAGCCCAAGCATATATTGTAATTAATCCAGTAGACTCGTTATCTGATATTGCAGAGTTTCCAGCCGACTCGGACGAGTATGTCGACCCAACTGATCCAACTACATTTACAGGCTATGGCAAAGATCTAAAGTATAATCGTACATTCGATGCTGAAGAACTTACAAATGGTACATACACGTTCTCACAGTGGGCAGAACAGACGCGACCTTCAAATCTAGACTATGCTGTCTATAAAGAGAGTGAGTATGCCTATATCGTAATACTTAAGTATGGCTATACAAAGGCAGATTTTGAACGCGACGTGCTCTCTCAGTTTGAAAATACAGATGAGCTCGTTTTTGAATATCAGAATCAAGAAGATAACTGGATAAAGTACCCCTAGTTTGCGTAGATAATGAATTTCACGCTAGAATCTCTCAAGTAAAGCAATCCCAGACTGTAAGTTTGCTAAGGCTAATCTAAGGCTCAAGTTAGATGCTCCAACAAAATGGAATAAGTTCTAAAGTCCTGAATATCAGGGGAACTAGGAGGTACCTCGACGAAAGTTCGACCTAGATTGTCATTAATTGGCAATTTAAGTTGAGCTTTTTTTGTTTATCCAAAGAGATGATTGAATTCAAAGATTTTGAAAAAATACAGATCCGAGTTGGTGAAGTTGTGAATGTAGAGGATTTCCCTGAAGGTAAATACTCTACTCATATCTTGCAGATAGATTTTGGTGAAGAATTTGGCGTAAAAAAATCACTGGCTAAGCTTGCTCCCAACTATGGTACAGAAATTGTCGGTCGCCAAGTTGTGTGTGTAACAAATTTTGCGCCTAGACAAATAGGCAAACACATGTCAGAGGTTCTTACTCTAGGAGTGCCAGACGGGGATGGGAATGTTGTTCTACTACATCCAGAAAGATCAGTCCCGGCCGGTGGCCGTATGTATTAGAGCTGTTATCGTATAGTTAATTATTATCTATTTATAAATGAGTAATCAAGACCAAAAAGCACTGACTAAAAGGTCAGAAGATCAATCAAAATGGTACACCGAGGTAGTACTTCGCTCTAAAATGGCGGACTACTCTCCTGTGCGTGGGTGTATGGTAATTAGACCATACGGATTTAGTATGTGGGAGACTGTACAACAGGTAATGGGCAAAATGATTACGGATGCAGGAGTTAAAAATGCCTACTTCCCTATTTTTATACCTCTATCGTTTCTAGAGCGTGAGGCAGACCATGTTGAGGGATTTGCACCAGAGGTTGCAATAGTCACCCATGCCGGAAACAAAGAGCTTGAAGAGAAATTGGTGGTTAGACCAACGTCAGAAACCATTATCTATGAAATGTTTAGCCAATGGGTACAGTCTTATAGAGATCTACCTATTAAAATTAACCAGTGGGCAAATGTAGTACGCTGGGAAAAACGTACAACACCTTTCCTACGCACTACCGAGTTTTTGTGGCAAGAAGGTCATACAATCCATGCAGATAAAGAAGAGGCTGCAGCCGAAGTTGATCGCGCACTAACTATGTACCACGACTTCGTTAGAGATGTAATGGCAATGTATACAATCAAAGGGTACAAAACAGAAGCAGAGAAGTTCCCTGGTGCTGAATACACAACCACAATTGAGTCATTGATGGCGGACAAAAAAGCATTGCAAACAGGTACCTCTCATTTGCTTAATCAAAGCTTCGCCAAGTCTTTTGGAGTGACATTCACAGGCGAAAATGGCGAAGAACAGACAGTGTGGCCAACAAGTTGGGGTCTGAGTACACGTGTTATTGGCGGGTTAATTCTTATGCACGGGGACGACAAAGGTTTGGTGCTTCCTCCTAATATTGCTCCAATAAAAGTAATAATTGTGCCGATCTTTAAAGCAGATTCAGAAGAAGCTGTAAGAGTACATATCGAGAAAGTGGAAAAAATCTTAGCTGATAGCAATATTAGCTACGAAGCCGATTGGACTGACAATGCCCCTGGCTTTAAATTTGGAGAAGCAGAAATGCGAGGAATCCCAATCAGACTTGAGGTTGGACCAAAAGATGCGGAGAACGATGCAGTGATGACAGTAGTTCGGCACTCGGGCGAGAAAGAATCTGTAAAGCTAGCCGACCTATCTGGTTGGATGCCTAAGAAGCTGCAAGAGATCCAAGATGCGATACTAGCTAAATCTAAGCAGTTCACAGAGGATAATATTCATACAGTTAAAACCAAAGAAGAATTCTTCGAACTTGTGAAAGGTGATGAACCTGTAGGATTTGTCAGAGCTGCATTTAGCGGGAACAAAGAACTAGAAGCAGAGATTCAAGAGAAGACGAAGTACACAACTAGAGTTGTTCCTTTTGATACATATAATGAGGATCCAGAATGTATCTTTAGTGGTGAAAAAGGTAAGTGGACTTTATTTGCTAAGTCTTATTAGAGCAGTTCAGGCGATAAATTGGGTCAGTTAATTACGACTGACTCAATTATCCCTACAAATACTTCTCTGGCCGTTTTAGGCAGCTGAGCATCAGAGATACCTATGAACTGGTAAGAGTTATCTCCAGATAGATCAGCGGTGTAGATTGTGTTATTAAACTGCTCTCCTCCTATCAATGCTCCTGACTCATAGAGCTCCATAGTAACTCTTTCATTGTTAGGCCTATTTATAAACCTTTGGGTGCTATTGCCTACTACTGATGTAGTTTGATTAACGTAGATTTGCAGGCTGATCAGAGAGCCTTCTCCAGAAAGTACAATCTCTTTAAACGAACCTATTTCTGGATTGTCTGTTACAACTACAGAGCTAAAGCTAGATGGATATTCAAACTCTAATCCAATAGACTCATTTTTGTACTTAAGCATTGTTGCTACCACTGGAGTATCTGTGTCTGTGTTGGTGTTATCAGTTGCGGTCTCGTTATCCTGTCCAGTTAGTTGATTAACTTGGTTCTCGATAAGCACATCAAGTTTTGTAACTCGAAGAATTTCATCGACAATTGGAATTAGAGATAAGCCAGGAAGCAGCCTTATACCTATGAATACGATTATTCCTAAACCAATCAAGGTTCCAAGTGCTGTGAATATTCCAGTCATACAACCTCTAAATACCATGAACTTAAGCTCATTTTGCTGAGCGATACGCTTAAGGTATTTTATAAGTTCTTTATCTTGCTCTACTTTCTCTGTCATAAGTTGTTGTTTACAGTTAAATATTAGAGCAATTTTCTTGAGATGTCATGGAGGATGATAGAATTGGTTATGACCAAGCAACAGCGTGCCACTAAAATCCTGCAGATGCTCAAACAGAAGTATCCTAAGATTTCTATTCCACTTGATCATTCTTCGGCCCATGAACTTTTATTCGCCACTATTCTGTCTGCACAGTGTACCGACGTAAGGGTAAATCAAGTTACTCCGAGATTGTTCGCCAAGTACAAAACTATAGAAGATTACGCTGAGTCAGATATAGAAGTGCTAAAGGAAATTATCAAGTCTACTGGTTTTTACAACAACAAAGCTAAGAATATCAAAGCTGCTGCCATCAAGATCCTTAACGATTTTGACGGAAAAGTACCAGATACTATGGAAGAACTCACTTCTCTGCCAGGCGTTGCTAGAAAAACTGCGAGTGTAGTGCTATGGCAATGGTTTGGTAAAAACGAAGGATTTACTGTTGATACTCATGTAATTAGACTCTCAAATTGGTTTGGACTTTCAGAAGGTAAAAACGCCGTTAAGATTGAGAGAGATTTGATCAAATTATTCCCTAGAGAGGAGTGGGGACCTTCAAGCCTACGCATGATCCTGCTTGGTAGGGAGCTTCTCAAGGCTAGGAACCCTCAATACGAAGGAACAGAGTGGGAAGAACTTTTGGTAAATATCAAAAAGAAATAGCGGACACACCTTTTATTGATGTATCCGCTTTAGATTTGGAGGTGGTAGCTACTATATTATGATTGTAAAGTAGGT
>CAYGMI010000014.1:7897-23482 GCA_964351125.1 uncultured Candidatus Saccharibacteria bacterium
TTAGTAGAGCGCGCAATTCCATATCGCCATTGATCACCCGAACCTCTACACCCGGTGGCATAGTGGTCAGATAACGTGTGTTTGGGAACAACACGTTGACCATCTGTTCTGCCTGAACAAATGCTTGTGTCAGAGGTGAACCACCGCTCATCGTGGGCCAGTGCCCGTAATCAGCACGGTAAAGCAGAGATGCGTTGGCAACGGCAGTTACGTTTTGCCGAACCAAAGCATCGTTAGCTGTGTCGATCTTTGCATTGCCTTTATTTACAGCGAACAAAACGATTCCGACTGCAAAAACCGCAATCACGCTCACCCACACCACTGGGTTTTTCCACAATGGCAGTTTCTTACTATTACGCTTTTTATGTTTTTTCAAATTAGACCTCCATCTGTCTATTACATAGTGAGTATATCACTACTATAGGTTAGAAACAAGTATATGCGAATCAATAGATCCAGACTTACTGCTATAATCATCGATGAACAAATTTAAGCTTCATAGTAAATATTCACCAGCTGGAGACCAACCCACCGCAATCAAACACCTTACCGCTGGAATTGATTATGGGATGAAGCACCAGACGCTTCTAGGCGCTACGGGTACTGGTAAGACTTTCGCGATGGCTAACATTGTACAGAATGTGCAAAAGCCAACGTTGATACTTGCACATAACAAGACTCTTGCTGCTCAGCTCTTTTCAGAGTTTAAAGATTTCTTTCCTGATAACGCTGTTGAGTATTTTGTGTCTTACTATGATTACTACCAGCCAGAAGCATATGTGCCTAGGCGCGATCTATTTATCGAAAAAGATTCCGACATTAATGAACGTATCGAAAAATACAGAAGCGCGGCAACACAAGCTCTGCTAACTAGAAAAGACGTACTAATTGTAGCTTCGGTTTCTTGTATATACGGTCTAGGTAACCCAGACGATTATTTATCTCTATCTACAACCTTAAAAGTTGGTGAAAGCTATGCCAGAGACAAACTGATCAGACATTTGGTAGATATGCAGTACGAAAGAAGTGATTATGATTTCTTTACAGGAATGTTCAGAGTTAGAGGTGACGTGATAGATATCAATGTTGCGGCAGATGAGCAGGCAGTTAGGGTGGAATACTTTGGAGACGAGATAGAGAGAATTAGCATTGTTAATCCAATCAGCGGTGAGGTTATATCAGAGCCTCAAGAGTTCCCTGTATTCCCTGCTAAACAGTATGTGACTCCATTCGAAAGAATGAAGACAGTTATTCCTACAATTCAGAATGATTTAGACAAAGAGGTCGCCGCTTTTAATAAAAGAGGTAAAGAAATAGAGGCAATGAGGTTAAGACAAAGGACTAATTTTGATCTGGAAATGCTGCAAGAGACTGGCCACACCAAAGGAATAGAAAACTATTCTAGATACCTAGAAGGAAGAGCTCCTGGTTCTTCTCCTTCCTGCCTATTAGATTACTTCCCTGACGATTGGCTAATGTTTATCGACGAGTCTCATATTACAGTGCCACAAGTACGTGGTATGTATAACGGTGACCAAGCAAGAAAGCAGGTACTAGTTGATTACGGTTTTAGGATGCAAGCGGCAATTGATAATAGACCGTTAAAGTTTGATGAGTTTAACGATAGACTAAATCAAGTTGTGTATGTCTCTGCTACTCCATCCGATTATGAAATAACAATGAGCTCCAAAGCTGCTGAAGGCATAGATGGTCAAGAGCTACCTGATGGCTATGCAGGCGTAGTAGAACAAATAATTCGCCCTACAGGTCTACTAGACCCTATCATAGAAGTTAGACCAATTACTCCTACCAACCTACAAGTACTTCAATCAGACTTGGAAAAGCATGGTTACACAGATATGCTTGCATACAAGGAAACAAGGTGGGAGCAAGGTCAGGTTCCTGATTTAATTGACGAGATTGCGGAGATTACAAAAAAAGGATTAAGAGTATTGGTTACAACTTTGACCAAACGTACTTCAGAGGATTTGACTACTTTCTTAATCGAGAAAGGTATAAAAACTCAGTACCTACATTCTGATATTGATTCGATCAAACGAGTAGAAATCTTGAGAGAATTGCGTATGGGCGTCTTCGACGTACTAGTTGGCATAAACTTACTCCGTGAGGGTTTGGACCTGCCAGAGGTATCACTAGTGGCGATTATGGATGCCGACAAGGAAGGATTTCTAAGATCAGACGTTGCATTGATTCAAACTACAGGTAGAGCTGCTCGTCACCAAGACGGCCGAGTAATTATGTATGCCGATAAAATTACGGGCTCAATGCAAAGAGCCATCGACGAGACTAGACGCCGTCGTGAGGTGCAAGAAAAATTTAATAAAGAGAACGGGATTACTCCAAAAACTATCCAGAAAGCAATAAGCCAGCAATTTGCAGAGGACTTTGATACTACAGATGAAGATAACGAAAAAGAGAAACAGCAAGAACTGGTCAAACGAGCGGAGGCATATAAGATCATGAAGAAAAAGGAACAAAAGTCGTTTATCAAGGAGTTAAAGCTACAAATGGAAGTATATGCTGACCTGATGGAATACGAGAAGGCCGCAGAAATACGAGATCTACTAAAAGAGTTGACTGGAGAATAGTCTGATTGATTCTGTTAACGTGGATTGATGACCGAAGCTGAAGGTGGATCTTGCAACACCAATACTACTGAAGTTAAAAGTAACCCAGTTAGAATTAGGTATATCACTATTGATGTTCCCCACTTAGCTAGTTGTCTTTTGGATGCTGTGGCAATTTTAGGCTTAGATTCTTCGTGCATATATATAATCTTGTTCAAGCGTAAAAGTATAACTAGATAGTAACAAGATGTTAAGCAAAAAAACTATTGGGGTTTATACTCTAGAACTAAGTCATCATGGTCTTGGAATAAGAATCCATCATGAACATAGTGTACAAGCAATACAGAGAGTATTCCCATATACGTATATACTTCGTCTGCACCCGCCAAGCCTTCATGAACTCCTGGTAATAAGGATGAGCTAATCATCACAATTAAACCGCTAAGCGGCAACATTGCGATCGTAACAAGGTAGAAAGAAGAGAATCCACTCTCGTTGTCCAACTTGCTCAAAGACCTACCAAAGTCTGCCAATAGATTTTTAAAGAAACTTACAATACTATTTGACTTTTCTTTAGCGGAATCATAAAGGTTCCTCCAGTAATGCATAAATGCAAATTTTCGACCTGTCTTTGCCTCCATCACCTGTAGAGCCAACCAAGTCAGGGCTAAGTATTGGAATGAATGCCAGGTATTAATCCCTTGAAATGCAGTATCTAAGTTTGGGAATATTGGCATAGAACCCATTACAAATACTGTCGCTAAGATCAGTAGGGTTTTACCCCAGTGTAGTCTTCCATAGAAATAGTCGCGAATAGATTTGGCAACGAAACCAATAGTGCTAAATATAAGCAATGCGGTGATTCCGATAGCAAGTAGGTCAAATCCATTAAATAGTTCATTAAACTTTAGGCTAACTGGTCCTACGACTAAGCTACCTCTGACTACCAACCATGTAGGTAATACGTACAAACTAGAGAATATGAATGCATAGTCGATTAAATTTTCCCAAAGTTTTGGTTTGTATCCATTTTTAATGTCATATGCTCCCATCACCCAGAAAATCTGTTGCATCGCATGCAGCGAAGCCATAGTGAAGAATATAGATAGTAACCATACATAGCTGTCATAGGACGCTACTGCCATTGTAAATACGATCATAGGGATAGCTAATGCGGTGGTAATGTACAGCCATTTTTTTCTCTGAAACGTTGTTGGGTCAAGTAGTGTTCTAGTAAAAGTGGCGTACATGTGTGGTCCACCAATAAGTAGTAACACTAGATTATTAATCACTAACCTTGAAGTATATGCTGCAGTTCCTTGCTGTGTGGCCGCTTCTGTAAGACTTCCTCCAGTTAATAAAAATATCGTATAAGGCACAAGTGAGATAACTCCACTTACTATCAAGAATCCAAGATCCCATTTCGGGCTCTTAATCCATATCTCTTTGTCCTGTATCTGTGAGCGAATGCTACCAAATATCGAGTTATTCGTTGTGATTGCAGCCATAATATTTTACTAATCTATCAGAGTATATGTACTAATACGTTACAACACAAACCGGCCGGACATACGTCCGGCCGGCTAAGTTATTATTATCAGTTACTAGAATCCACCTCCTAGAGCATTCAGTAGAGCTTCTAGATCTTCTGCGCCTGCTGGTGCAGTGATAGTGAGGTCATTATCTAGAGAATTAATAGTGAAACTGAATTCGATATCTGTTCCGTCTTCTGTAGCGGTCATTCCGAAGAATAGTGGCAAGAAGTCACCTTCCGGTGAGCAGATCTCAAGAGGAGTAGCATCACTAGCTACATCAACTCCTGCACCTGGGTTAGGATCGACGAACATACACTTTGCAGTAATACCGCTGATCACTCTGTCATCAGTTGATCTAGCATTCAAGAATAGAGGGTTCTCCTCAATTTCTTTTTCTAGGTCTGCAAGCTCTTTTTCAGTTATGCTTGTACCTGTAAGTGCTTCAGCTGCCTGAGTAGTCTCAGCATCTAGCGGTAAGCTATACCAATTACCTTCTGATAGTCCTAGGTAACCTAGAAGATCAGAAACTTCAGCTGGTAGATTATCCATATTTAGGTACATAGTATCGTTCACGATTACCATATCAATGGTAATCGGAGTCAAAATTGGACCAAAGTCAGGAATTACACCTGTAATCTGGATATTTGCTTCGAAAGCAACATCCTCAGGTTTCTCTGCACCTTTGAACTTTCCTGTCATTACAACATCCAGTTCCATTGTTGCATCTTTACCTTTAAGGTTAAGTGTGAACTCACCTCCCTGAACATCGCCAAACTCTGAAAGAGCTGCAGTGATTTGGTCGGTATCACCAGAAGAAGCAGCTAGAACTACATCACCGATTTTATCGTTGATTAAAGTTAGAGCCTGATCTGGATTGCCAGGATTTAGCGCAGTAATCTCTGTGCTTCCGGATCCTCCTAGTCCACCGTTATTGTTGATTATTAGTACAACACCAGCGATTATCGCGGCAATTACTGCGACAACTACTACTCCTACACCAATTAGCATTGGCATATTATTAGGTCCTTTCATTGCTGGGGACTTCATCGCACCTTCAGTTGAAGTTGCTTCTGGAGTGGAAGTTGCAGCTGGAGTCTCCATTTTTGGAGCGTCTGCATTCTTAGTTTCTTCCATATTAATCTTCTTTTAATAAAATAAATATTCAAGTATTTTCAATTATATCAGCAATAATTATGTTTCTCTACTCACTTTGTCTATGGTGTAATCTAGTATTTCCTCCCAAGCAGTGGGATGCACACCAAGCGCAATCAACATAGGTAAATGATCCTCATATGCTTCAGGCTCTCGCTTCACCTTCTCGGACTCTGTAGTTGCTAAGAACATTTTGTAGCCGAGTAGTACTGCACGAGCTGTGTATACTTTTTGGTAGTTTTGATGAAATACATACGACATGCCAGCCAATATAAAAGCAAGACTGAATGTGATAATTTGCCAATCAGAAATAGTCTCAGGCCTGGGACCAAGGTAGTAGTCGATTACTAATAATGTAAGAGTAATTACTATTACTATTCGCCTAATCTTAGCAGGGTCGTAAACAAAATAACCCTGCTTAACAAGTCTGCTATTTACTGCAGTTTCGTAATTAAACTTAAGTACATTTGACCTATTCTCATTGCCTTTCTTTCTGCTTGTAATCAATTCCTGCTTAATTCTATTTAGCCCAGTACGATTTGCATACTTTTCGAGCAAGAACTCTTCAAAATCGTCTCTAGGTTTTTCAGGATTAAGTATGACATCAACCACTGAAGCCACGAAATCACGATCATGTACTTTTCCATCTATAAGAGCACCTACTTCATATAGCCTGTATTCCGGTTGCTTATATAGTGGCGCTACTCTAAGCTTAGATTCGTTTATAGTCCTGACAGCAACTCTATAAGCATAGCCCACAGCGCAGATCATTACCGTCCCTATGGTTACAAGTATAAATATAGTCTCTTGTTGCTCCATTAACTTTTTTGCTTTTTGGCTAGCTTTGCTTTTAGTTCTGGTCTCAAGTCGATTCCAAGGATCTTCATATCTTTCTCGTCTAATTCACTCGGAGCATTCATCATTAAATCCATACCATTTGAGTTTTTCGGGAATGCATAGATATCTCTGATGTTTGGCTCGTCTATATACACCATAAACAGTCTATCAAATCCAATGGCAAAACCTCCATGAGGAGGAGCTCCATATTGGAATGCCTCGTATAGTGCTCCAAACCTACTAATAACTTCTTCACGGCCGTATCCAACCTTTTCGAAGGCCTTAACTAGAACTTCTGGATCGTGATTTCTGATAGAACCTGACAGCACTTCATAGCCATTAACTGCCAAATCGTATTGGTTTGACTGTATTGTAAGAGGATCTTCTTTATCGAACTCCTCTGCTCCGCCTTTTGGCATCGAGAAAGGGTTGTGGCCAAAGTCCAATTTACCGTTGTCATCTAGTTCGTAGAATGGGAAGTCTGTAATCCAAGCGAATGCTAATTTTGAGCTGTCTTTTAGACCTAGCATATCTCCTAGTTTACTACGCACTCCTCCTAGAACTTTCCATACAACGGTTTGCTTGTCTGCACCGAAGAAGATTAGGTCTCCGTCCTCGGCAGAAATTGCCTTAATAAGCTCAGACTCGATCGGTTTTAGAAACTTTGCAATCCCAGTTTCGAATGAGCCACCAATCACTTTAGTATAAGCCAGTCCCTTTCCACCAAGCCGTTTGGCATATTCTTCCATTTCTTCGATTTCTTTTCGTGACATCTCTCCTGCACCTTTGGCTACAACACATTTGATTACCTCAGCGCCATTGAAGACGTTAAACTCTGTTTTGTCTTTAACCACATCTGTGATCTCCTGTAGCTCCATTTCGAATCTGATGTCTGGTTTATCACTTCCAAATCTGTTCATAGATTCTTCGTATGGAATTCTAGGAAATGGCATCTGCACTATCTCTTTTTCGGGAGCCACGACTTTATAAGTGTTAGCAATCAAATTCTCGGCTGTGCCAAAAATCTTATCTATAGTTGGAAAGCTCATCTCTACGTCAATTTGATAAAACACACCTGCATGCCTATCTGCTCGTGGGTCTTCGTCCCTTGCACATGGAGCTATCTGAAAGTATTTATCTATTCCACCAACCATCAGCAATTGCTTATATTGTTGTGGAGCCTGTGGCAACACAAAAAACTTGCCAGAATGCAGTCTAGATGGAATTACAAAATCACGCGCTCCTTCTGGAGAAGTACTGGTTAGTAAAGGAGTGATTACCTCGGTAAAATCTTGCTGATCCATCCAATTTCTTACAGCCAAGATTAGTTTATGCTTACTCCTTACAATCTTTTGTAGACGTTCGCGACGCAAATCTAAATATCTGTATTTGAATCTCACATTCTCGTCAATCTCATGTCCATCCGTGTCGATAGGGAAAGGCATAGGCTTAGATCTGTTTAAAAGTTCAAGAGTTTCAGTTTCTACCTCAATTGTTCCTGTTACTATCTTTGGATTTACCAATTCTACATCTCTATCTACTACTTTGCCTGTAACGCTAATTACAAATTCGTTACGGAGTTCTTTGGCAACCTCGAATACATCTTGCTGTTTCTCGGGGTTAATTACTACTTGTACAATTCCAGACTTATCTCTTAAATCAATAAAAAGCAGTTGTCCGTGATCTCGCACAGAATCAACCCATCCCTGAACTAATACTTGCTTACCTTTTTGGTTTACGGTTTCTACCGCATATGTTCTATCCATCGTGCTTGAATAATAAATAATTAGAGTAAATGTAAAAAAGCACCCTACAACCTCTATTTAATTAGAGACTGTAGGGTGCCTTAACACGGTGCCACCTACGATTTTGCTTTGGTGCTTATTTAGATTTGGTCACTTAATATCCAAGCTCACAGTAATCTTGGTTGCTTACTCGATTATATTTGCTCATCCGAAATATGTCCAGTATATTGTCTGTGACTATTTACTATGGCCGCAACTAACCAGAAGTCGCAAGACACAATAATATTTTCACGTAGTTTAGAATCTGCAAATATCCCGAAGCCAATTCAGAGGCTTCGTACTTTTGAGGTCTCCCTTATAAACGGGATGATAGAAACGATAAGAGTCTCACATCCCGAAATCGCTCTTGAGATCGATTCTATAGTGAATAATAGAATTCCTGTAGTTAAAGACCAGGTACACAATATCTTGGTGGGGATAGGTGGAGGTGGACTAAGAGGAATAGCAAGTGTGTTCTCGGTAATTACAGCTGGTCTTAGTGAAGATCAAGTGTCACCTATGCTCCAAGCGATTTCCGTGCTTGGGGCACAACATATCTCAGAAGTGATTCCCGACGGGCTAGATAAAGGGAACTTTAATGATTCAGACAGAGAAGCTCTGCTAGATTACCTTAGTAGTATTGCCCGAGATGTCCTAGAAGGCAGTTCTATCCCTGACATGTCAGAAGAACTAAGTAAATTTAGAACGCTTGTAGAGATAAATGATCTACCTGGCAACTATTTGCATGCGAAGGTTCCGCCATACGTCAGAACAGTAGCTAGCTTCTTGTTTGGGATTAGGACGAATCATTTAGTTACACTTACCTATGAACAACTATTACGAGTACATATTGATTCACTTCGCGGGGTAAAACAATACCTTAGTGCAACGAAAACCATAGTACCTGATATTGATAGATATCTGATTAGTTCATTAGACGAAAGATATAACGGGCTTAAACTCCTACTAAATGGATCAGATGCAAATAGAGTTTCTGGAAGTTATTCCTTGTTCGAGATACCTGAGTCACATGTGTTCGAAAATGAACTTGGCAGCTATGTCTTCAGACCAAAAAAAGATATAGAGATTCCGCTGTTCTTTTCTCCAGATGTAACAATGTCAGCCATAACTCTAAGAGAAATGACAGTAATGGTTGGATCTACAATGTCTATCGTAGTTCGAGAATTAGCTAGTCAAAATGAATTGGTTGCGTTTGCAGTCAATAGTCAAAGTGAAGAAATAGTTAGGGCTATGCGTCTGGCATCAAAGCTAATTGGAATGTATAACGATATTGGCAGCCCACTACTTAGGATGTCTGCCACAGAATCAACTACAACAATTAAGGCTTTAAGATCACTAGGAGAAGGATCATTCAGAGAAATATTAGTACCAGAATGGCTTTCCGAAGCAATTACCAGCCGAAAGCTTTCAACCTCTGAATTTGTAGTGGTAAGGGCTGAGGATAGACTGCAAGATATCGACTTTTTTTTACAGTTTGGGCAGCTGATAAAAGATTCGGCAAGGCATGAAGCTAATATCTTACTAGATGTAGGAGGTACGCAGCTTGAAATTGCAGCAGATTGGCAACTCAGAATTAAGTTACTACAAGATTTTAATCGATTAGCAACTTATATGACCTCAGAGTTAGAATCTATACTGAAAGAGTTACACCCCCAAATCGCTGATGTCATCAGAAGAACTGTGGTATTCCACGAAGATATGTATGCTAAAACTGAATATTACGGAGATAATTCTACCAACTTACTTTCTTTAGAGACCATGCAAGGTCGAATTCGTAAGGTAAACGAAACATTTACAGGATAGATATATCTAGTATATAGTACATATACATGATAGAATAATACATACGGAATTCAAAGAGGAGAAAGTGATGTTTGATAATAGTATTCCGAGACTGTTAGTAGATTCACCCAATGGTTTACTGATTCTCGAAGTGGATTGGGAGAAGGGTAAAACCTTTGCCACGCAATTCACACAAGATCGGGGGAAATCTAAGGGTGCTCGACTATCAAAGTTTGAGTATGACTCAGCTCTGATAGTGCTAGACGCTCTTTCCCAAGGAAATAATTGGAATTTTGTCGAGGACTATGACGGAGAAGTGAGATACGGCTATAAGATGGTAAGTTTAGCGGGAGCCCGTGATGTCTTATTCCCGCTTGCTAAGCACAAGTCACTGAACCTACCGTCAAAGCAGACAAATAACAAGATTTCTGCATGGGTCAGGCGCTCACCATTCAGACAATATGAGCCTTTGATTATTGATTGGCTCGAAATGGTGCGTCATAAAAAGAACGTCGCCGCCTAACAGCAACAAAACTAACCCCTAGGTATTAAATTTATCTGGGGGTTCTTCATTTTTATTTTACTAATTGCGGGGAATTTTAGGGGTGGTCCCCCCTTACGGGGGACCTAAGTCACTTCGGTTCTATGGAACGTCCGGACTGTCCTGAACCGGTTTTACCCGGCTAAACCCACATTGCGCTATATGGGCTCCTTGCTTCAGAGGCTACAACTAACTACTCCGCGATTAAACGAAGTTGCTCCGGTGTAAACGCGCTTTCGTCCTTGATTGCACGCATACGCACATCTAGGTCCATTTTATGGAGCAGTGGGAGCATAATCCGGCCGACAGATATAAACATTCTTACTGCAGCATGATCACCAATCACATCAAATTGTGTTGATATCAGCTTTTCAGTCTGCAAACTGACGACTTGGTCCAGCAGTTCAGAGTTCTGAAGAATAACCCCGGCGTGTAATACACCAGCGACCTCCTTAACCCCTAGCCTTTGAACTCGAGTTTGCCACTTGTATGGCTCCTCCGAACTAGCCCGATCCTTCACTAACACCAAGGCCATAGCAATGGTGGTTTTGAATGAATCATCTTTCAGAGACTTCAGGTCGAAAATAAATCTTCCCTCGTCCTTAATCGTCCACAGATTAGCTGTGGGTGTTGCTTGTAAAAGTTCCATATGGAACTACCTCCTATAGGAATTGGACAAATGGTGGCGATGCCAACCATCGTTCAATGGCGGCTTACGCCAACCACTTTATTATATCACAAGTATATATTTATTCAATATATATTCTGGTGCTAAAATTAACTATGCTATCAGAGCAAAGCTATCTACAATCTGAAAGTAATCAGAGCGAAGAATTCCAAACGTTCGATCAAAGGTTTGCAGATCCTAGGCGTCTGGCATACGAACTACTAGGTCCAAATGTAATGCAAATCCTAGAAGAACGGATAGCAACTTCAGAGATATATTATCGACCTTTCGAATATTATCCAGCAGAACCAGGTTTTAATGACTTTGAGAGCTATGGTCTATCTGTATTAGTGCCATGTCTAGACTATACACTCATAATAAACATTCCAAATGCTGAACCAAATACTGTAATGAACGCGTACGAGATTTCTTTTGTAAAAGAAACAGACATAAAGAGAATATTCTTAGAAAATGGAGATGCAGTAGACCCAAGCTTGTACTACGACGATAGCGTAAGTGCAGCTGGTAGTTTACGCTTTGTTAGATCAGCAGGAATACTCTTACAAGCACTGCATGAGCTGACCCAAGGCGGTATGTCGATACTGCAAATTTTTGCTACAGATAAGGCTAGAGCAAATATGTACGGCCGCGTCCTAGACGCTAACGGGCTGGACAGATACGTAGGCGAATCAATAATGTTCAGAGAAATACAGAATCGAAAGGCTGCCTAAAAGAAATTTCTTCAATTTTCTAACCACCACTCCACAACAGTTCCACGTGTTCCACTATATAGTAAAGCCTTACAGTTTAAGCAGGATTTAGATTTCGTCTGTAATATTATATCAGTTAGAAATTATCTGACGGTTCTTTTGAAAAATTTGTGATGAACTAATCAGCTATACGATATATATGTGAATATATACTTTACTTGTTAGCTACCTTAAATGCAGCTATTACTTACTTCGCCCGATCTTACTGCTCCAACCATGGAGACTTTGAGGGAGTACGCCGATAGAAGGTTCGTTAAGTTAACAAGATTTTTACCAGCCTTTGGTGGTGAACATATGGTAAAGGTCTCTGTCAGAAGGACTCGCTACCTCTTTGAGGTTGTGGTCGAAATAGAGATGCCAGGTAAGTTGATTATTCACACAAAAGACAAAGATATGCGTAAGGCTATCGATGATGCTTATGAATCAGCAAAAAAGACGATAGTCAGACGCAGACAAAAACAAAGAAAGCGCTAAATACTCCTCCGACCAGAAGTCTCCCGTAAGGGGGACTTTTGGTCTCTCCATGCTAGAATCGTATATTGCTCTGATATACAGGAACCTAAACAATGCAAAAAGCATGTTGGATTATTCCGATCTTAACTGCTCCGTTGACACTAGCTGGGATGAATTTAGTCGACACTGGGTTTGCGATGGTACCAATGGCAATGATAGTGGGTATTTTTGCTCTCAGTATGGTGTTGCCCAAAAATCCATTCTCTATGTTGGGAAGGAATTCCAAGCATGTCGTCTGGCTTATGGTTAGACTGACTGTAGTTGCTATGCCTCTAACTGTATATGCGGCAATGACGCAATAAGTACAAGGGGCGGAGTATATATCTCCGCCCCGCAATCTTTCTACTATAGACAAAAATACCCTACCATATTTACACTATAAGATATTTGTAATATAATATAGTATCGAAATGAAGTCGGAGTACTAAAATGCAGGATAGAATTGAAAACTTAGCTCCTGAAAAAGAAGTCACTTTGCTGGCAAGAGCAGTTCTGATAGCCACCACAGTTGTGACGTTATTTGGAATAGTTGCAGGAAATGTTGACTTCGCCGCAATTCCAGCCTTTGGACTGACAATGACAGCATTCGCATCTATTGTTAATCCATACGGATGGATGGGATGGATGGGAAGAAACAAAGTAGCTTTTAGAACAATGCTCTTTGGATTCTTTCTATTGTCAATGGCACTCGTGCCATATGTGGTTGTAGTAAAGTACTAATAACTAACTGGCTAAGAACAGAACTTCGAACAGATAAAAGGGACAGCACCGTTATAAGTGGCTGTCCCAATCCATTTCTAGCTATAGGATGCTAAAATCTCCAGATGCAAAAGTCACCTAAAGATACAAAAGTATATGTTGGACTCTCCGGAGGCGTGGATAGCGCTGTTTCTGCTGCTCTACTACTACAGCAGGGATACGACGTACATGGTGTATTCATGAAGAATTGGACAGGTGACGACTTTGGAATCCAAGAAAATTGCCCCTGGGAAGAAGATCAAGCAGCAGCAGAGTCAGTTGCCAAACATTTAGGCATTCCTTTTAGGTCTTACAACTTCGAAAAAGAATATCGAGAGCAAGTAGTAACCTACTTCTTTAACGAGTTTGAAGCAGGTAGGACTCCCAATCCAGACGTAATGTGTAATACCAAGATCAAGTTTGACGCCTATCTAAATAAGGCAATTGCTGAGGGAGCTGACATGATAGCTACCGGCCACTACGCTCAAATTAAGGAAGTTGCTGGAATGTATCAGCTACACCAAGGAGCTGACTCGAAAAAGGATCAGACTTACTTTCTGCATACTCTTAATCAAGATCAGCTATCAAAGGCAGTGTTCCCAATTGGAAATCTGCAAAAGTCACAGGTAAGAGAACTGGCGCGCGAATTTAAGCTCCCAAATGCAGAGCGCAAAGACAGCCAAGGTATCTGCTTTATCGGAGAAATCGACGTACAACAGTATCTAAGGTCTCACATTTCTACAAAACAAGGGAATATCGTAGACATCGATACTAGAGAGGTTGTGGGAGAGCACGATGGCGTTTACTTCTATACAATAGGACAACGTAAAGGATTAAAGATTGGTGGACAGCCAAAGCCTTACTATGTAGCAGACAAAAATATAGAAACGAACGAATTGATAGTCGCACATGGCAACTACCACCCTGCCCTGAGTCATAAAGAAGTGAATTTAGAGAACATTCATTGGATATCAGAAATTGACAAGATCGATTTACAAAATATTCAGGCAGTGGTTCGCTACCAACAAAGGCCTCAACCTGCAGCTTTCGATCAAGAAAACCTTATTATCAATTTCGTAGAGCCACAAAGAGCTATTACGTCTGGCCAAAGTGCCGTTTTATACTCTAATACACAATGTTTGGGTGGTGGAATTATTGAATAGTAATATATATCCCCTCTTGCGTACTATAAGATATTTAAGCTATAATGATTATAGGAGTGAACTGTAATAGTTCCTCATAAACGTAAAGTTTGTATATTGAAAATCTAAGGAGAAACACCTGATGAATGTAGTGAAGACACTTGGACTGCTCGTTGGCGCAATGCTGTTAATCGGTGGTGGACTGCTCTTAGGGGCGAGTCCATCGTTCGCACAAGACAATGAACCAACACCTGTTGCCGTGACTCCAATTCCACTCGACCCCGAAGCAGAATCTCCATTGGAATTCTGTGAAGGAGTCGAAACTGGGGAATTGGTACCCGGACAGGTTTGGCCCCGCTTAATCAACGTTGTACGCGATTTACAAGATATGAATGTTGTCACCGCCGCAGAGGAGATTAATCCTCAAGACGGTTCAACCCTCGGAAACATCGTGTACTATTTCATGAATGCGTTCGTCGAAGACGGCTTCATTGAAAACATTGACGACTACGAAGGGCGCATTTTGCTCATCGCAGTACCACATGCGGACCTCGATGAAGATGGAGATGTGGACAATGTTGACAAAATCGAAACCATCGAACGGTTTGCGGATATTGGTATTTCACATTCCGACATGGTCGGCTTCTACATCCCGTTGACCAAAAACAATGGTCGCTACTGGGACTCATGGGAAGAAATGTGGGAAGTCCTCGACTCAGTAAGCACCGGTGATTTTGACGAAGACCTTGAAGACGACTTCGTTCTGTTCTTGGGCGCCGAAGGCGACCCGGATGAACGCGGAATGCTTATGGCACTTGTCAAAGCTCGTTACGATGAAGATGACATGGATACATTTCTTCAAAACTGGGCGGATAGCGCAGATGAATGGCGCGATTGTCCAGACGAAGAGTAACCATCTCCACAGATATAAGATACAAACTGAAGCCTCATGCTATAACTTAGTGTGGGGCTTCTTTCATTTCTAAATCATTTAAAATAGATACCTCTTTATAGCCGTCCTAATCTCTTCCAGTGTTTCAGGGTTATCAGTAATCCTCCAATCAATCTTTAGCTCCGTCCAGCGATCTTTATCGTCGTTAGAGTGATAGAACACCATTGCCCTAATTCTCGGAATGGTAGAGATCAATCTGATACAGTCAGTAAACCATTCTCCTTTGTCGCCACCATAGTCGGTAGTTAGAGTTTCGGCAATAATGATCGGCTTATTAAAAGGCTGTACGGGTCGGTATTGCGAAAGTAGCAACTGGTCACATTTGTTCCACTGGTTCTGAGCACCATTCGTACCAAGTACAGAGCCGAAGTTAATCACTGTTAGTCCAATCCAGTCAACATAGGCATCACCTGGATAATAGGCAAAATGATTACCTGCACTTCGCCAGTTAATAGGGTTCCATAAGAAATCAACGTTTGTAGCACCTGCAGCATCGAAAATTCCAATAACATGCCTAAACGCATCTTTGTAGTTTTCGGGCTCACCCTGCCATGGATACCAAG
>CAYGMI010000015.1:0-383 GCA_964351125.1 uncultured Candidatus Saccharibacteria bacterium
TGGACAAATCTAGCGGTGGCACACGCACATCTATGAGTCGCGCACCAGAAGATTGCGCGGCCGCGACTAAGTCTGGGAATGCGGTCAATCTAGTATGCAGGCCAGAAACTATGTCTAGCCCAGCTTCCGCAGCTATTGCTTGGCAAAATTTCCAAGCCACTGTAGCACCACTTATCTCATGAAAAGGATATTCACCTTGCGGATGCTGCGGGTGTACAAGCGCGACTACGCTATTCAAAAGTAAGTCTAGTTCTTCCTGCTCAGAAGGCAAGCTATGGTGATCAGTAACAATAAAGTCGATCCCTTTTTTCTTGTATTCTTCGATTAGTAAGGCGTTTTTAACTCCGCAGTCGACAGTGATTATTAAGTCTGCCCCCATCTCG
>CAYGMI010000015.1:393-18989 GCA_964351125.1 uncultured Candidatus Saccharibacteria bacterium
TCTACTAGGGATGTAAGGCATCACTTCGACTCCTACCTTTCTATATAAGAAATCCCAAATAATAGAGGTCGCACTAACGCCGTCTACGTCATAATCCCCGTGGATGACAATCTTCCTACCCTCTTCCTTTGCTTTGATTATGGCTTTAGCTGCAGTACTAGAATCTGCGAGCAATTTGAAACTATGAATTTGGGAACTTGATGGATTGAGGAATTCGTCGTGAAGTTCTTTAGAGAGTCCACGATTAAGCAACACATGCTCAACCAGTGAATCTGATAGGCGTTTTTTCGGTATCTTCCAATTCATTCGGCAACTGCTAAATTATTCCTTCTATCTCTTCGGTTCTATTCAACCACTTCTGGAATATACCATAACCTGCCCTAATGATTAGTAGGAATAATGCTATTTGAAGAAAGGTCGTGGCAGTACCTTTTACTCCGACTACTATTTCTAGCTGATTATAAGTACTAGTAATTGGTAGTCTACGACCATCTCCTAAAGAATATATTCTTTTGAATCCTGTCGATAAATATGATCCTTCAATCTCAAATGCCTCAACTTCTACTGATAGAATACTGACTCCTCTAGTTCTTGGTTTCACGACTATTTGAGTCGTTTTTACTGTACCAGGATCAACCCGAAAGCTAACTTGATCGTATGGTGTTATCAAATCTGTACCTCCATTTAATGACCATCTAAGCTGTACTCTATCTGACCTTATCTGGGAATAGACAACTACTGTAAACCTCACATTTTTAGTTTCTGGATCTTGTGGGTGCTCGATTAGCTTGATTCTAAGACCTTCAACATCCTTAATTACAGGTTCTATAGACTCCTCTATTTCTGCATCACTAAGGTTATTAGGATTTTCCTGAGCGGAAACAGGAGTTACTATAAAGAAAGCTAAAATTGTAAGTAGAATTAATCTCATAGATCATTTTAGGCAACAGGGTGAATAAGAGCAATCGTTATGTTACTATTACCCATGAATATCCAAGTAAATAAGATAAATCGCGACGAATTTGGTAGAGTAAACGGAATCGTCGCCGTAAACAAACCAGTGGGAGTAACTTCCCATGATGTGGTCGATATGGCTAGAAGGGCCCTAAAAACTAAGAAGGTTGGACATGCTGGAGCTCTAGATCCATTCGCTACAGGATTATTAATGCTGCTAATTGGCAAAGCTACCAAGAGGTCTGATGAGTTTATTAATGCAGACAAGGAATATGTGGCCAAGGTTCTATTCGGAATTGCCACCGACACCTCTGATACAGAAGGCACTGTAGTTGAATATCAAGAAAGCCCCGACATCAATGGTCTAGGAGAAACATTGCAGAGTTTTACCCCTGAGTACGAACAGTTCGTATCTGTATTTAGTTCCGTAAAAGTCAATGGTGAAAAGCTAAGGGTACTAGCTCGAAAATTTCAAAACCATGATCTAGAAGAGCGGGACGGCAAAAAGTTTGCAAAGTTCTACAACGATCTAGAAGACCAACCTTACGAGGTTGAAGTACCTAAACACCTTTGCCAGATACCGGAAATCGAATTACTAGCAAGTGCTCCAGAAGATATATCTGAGTTGGAATTCTACAAGAATAATGCCGAGCACCTTAAAGGGTCAGAGTTTCAAACAGGACTGATCAGAGTTTCGTGCTCAAAAGGCACCTACATACGTACGCTAGCCGAAGATATTGGTAAAGCACTACCAAATCCTACACCAGCTATGTTAATCGAATTAGAGCGTACTAGAGTTGCAAATATCATGCTTGATCAGGCTATAGAAGTCGACCAGCTAGAAAACTTATAATAAAGGTCTCTCAGTTGTGTTAATTTTCTGACTGTAAATTCAAAGACTAGATCAGTGATCTTAAATTCGATTGTGATTAGCATCAAAGCAATAATTCCTCCTAGAACAAAAAGATCGAGCAGCGGCACTCGAAACTCTTGTATTTCAGATACAGGGAACTCAATGTCACCAACCAATTCTGGCAAGAAGTAATGTGACTCTATTACGAAATTAGCTTCAATAGGATTTAGTGCCAGATTGTTTGGTCCAACCGCCAACTTCTGATCTTCCCTAATGTTTTCGTTTTGTTGATGTAAGGGCACATCCACGACCTCAGGCTGCTTTACTTCTCTGTTGGCAGCACCAGGGGTGACTTCCAGATCTAGCTGCCAGATTCCATTCAGCAAAGAAGTTGACTGCCCTGATATAGACTTAGAATAAGCTACTTTATCTACCTCTTTGTCGGCAGCAGAAAGCGTAATCGTCTCGACGCAATCCATACTATTACAATTTTTTAGTGGCTGCCCTGATAGATTTATTTGCAAATATTGTCGTGACTGGATGGTATCCCACTCGGTGAAAGTTATTAGCAATCCAGTAGAGTCATGTATTTCTAGACCTTCTAGTTCTATATTTCTCTCTGTGGGATTGTAAATTTCTATCCATTCGTTATTGGTATCTAAACCTTCTGGATTAACCATATACTCAGTTAACTGCAGACTTACAAGGTAAGGATCTAGGATGTCTTCTACATCACATTCGACAAGATTAAGAACTCCAGGAGAAGACAGCTCATAGAATTCATACTCTCCACAATCCCCTTCTTTTAGTTGATAACTACCTTGAGAACTAGACGTGTCGTATTCGAATTCTGAAGTAGTATTTTGCGTTGAAAGCACTATACTATCACCTGAATTCGACAAACTAAGAGCTCCAAGCTCCGTGACGTTTGTAATCGCAAGGAATTCATTTACAAACTCTGCCAAATTTTTAGTAACTACCCAAACCTCTCCTGGCGCTAATACTACGCTAGATAAGGATATAGGAGTGCCATCAATCTCCCAATCAGCTAAATCTTCTGAGGTGTCTCCTGCATTTATTAGTTCTACCCACTCGCTTTTATCGGCTGTGGCCAAAGGATTTGGGTAAACCTCAGAGATCTCTAACTTTGCAACAACAGGTACTACTGATAGAAAAGAGAAAATAAGTAGGCAACTAACTAGAGCTAAGAGTCTATGCATGTACTAGGTATAACTAATACAAATTACTCTAGAAAAGTTTTGAAAAAGTAAATTGTAGAAGATTTAGTATGCAGACAAATGCCAGTATCCGGTCTGTAATCCGTTATTACAGTTGTTTTTGTCCTGACAGATAATTATATATAGAGCACCATACTGGTCTACGCTCTTATACAACCAGCCACTATGTGCAGCGTAAATTGGAGCATTCCATATTGTGTTCGCTACATCGATTGCTAAGTGGTTTCCACAAGTCCAAACTCCGTTTGAGTTGAAACATCTTGAATCACTTCCCCCTCCGTAGAACCTACTTGTGTAATAGAAATTACCCTTCATTGGCCACTCCATTCCTGAACCCCAACCACACGAACCTTCTGCACTTGATACTTGATAATCTAAGAAATCACAAGGATTACGGTATGAACCGTTCTTTTTAACCATGAAATGAAGATGGGGACCTGTAGACCAACCAGTAGAACCTTGATTACCTATTTGGGTTCCGGCAACAACATACTGGCCATTTGGAATCGAATTAACTTGATTGAAGAGCTCCTGCCTAATTCTCTCCGCCTCTGCCATCTTTCTTGATTCTTCTTCTGTATAGGTCTGTAATGCACTGTTAGCATTTGCAATGTTGTTTTGAGAAGTATAGATTGCAGAATAATATCCGTCCATCTTAGTCTTCAATTCTTCTTCAATCTTAGATATCTGTGATTGTTGTTCCTCTAGAAGTGCACGATCTCTTCTGATAGCTACTTGTTTCTCTTCTAGGTCTTCCCTATCCCTGTTTAGCTTCTCTTTTAAAGCAGTGAGATCTTCGAGGATAATATTAGATTTAGCCTGAATCAGCTCTCTATATTGGGAATCTCTGAAATAAGTATTTGGATCTTTTACATTGAATAGGTCTACTCTATTCTGGCGGTGAGTTCTATAGTCTTTATAGCCTTGCTCTATTCTTTTATCTGTTTGAGACTCTAGCTCAGCAACGTATATCTCGTTTTCTGCTAGCTCGAGTTCTTTATCTTGAATCAATGTCTCAAGCTGCTCAATCCCTACCTCTAACTCTTTGATCTGTATATCTGTCTCGGCAATCTTTAGCTGCATTGCTTCTACCTCACCACGTATTTGGCCGATTTCCCCACGATAAACTCCTTGAAGATTTTGTTCGTTGGAAATATTATTCTCTAACTGCCCCTGAAGTCCGCGAATATATTCTAGCTCCTGCTCTAGTCTCTCTAATTCCTCTTCTAAAGATTCAGCCTGCACATTATTAACTGTGACAAACAGAGGGGAAAGACTGATTGATAGGGTTAGAAAAATAACCGCTAATATTTTCGGTAGCTGTAGCTTATAGTGCATATTTACTATCTTACATAAGGAAAACTATTCTGTCCAATTTTGACAGCAATAGAATCCTTAATCTACTTTATATACTTACGTATCGCCATATAACTACTTATCGAACCAACCAAGAATCCGAATAGAACTTTTACACCGGCAACTAGGAACCACCCGTAAACAGAAATGTATGGTAGATCAAGCACAGACAAACGTTCATATACGAATAGTGAGAAAGAAGACCCAGGATTACCTACCACTAGACCAAACACGATTCCAAATATAATCAAACTCGAAATCACAGCCCCAGCCATCCCATAGAATGCACCCTCTAAGATATAAGGAGCACGAATATAGGATAGACTTCCTCCAACTAGCTGCATCACTCCGATCTCTTCCATCCTATTGTACGTTCGGAATTCTACGGTCATCAAAGTAAAGAAGAAGATGATCACAAATAACAGCGAAAGCACTATCGCACCACCTATTCTTAGCACTGAAAATACTTCTTTAAATTCATTTAAGCTGGTGTCATCTGTTCTCAGATCTATTGGAGGTATTGACTCACTCGTGTGTACATAGCCTAGATCCTCTAGTTGAACCAGAATATCGTCACGAATTATGTTTTTTACATCTTCAAGTGCATCTAAACTATCTAGTCTTATATCCAGACTAGACGAAAGTTTCTGCTCTTCTTCTTCGTATTGCAACAGTAACGCATGTTCTATCGGACTAGTTACTTCTGTTTCTTGAAGATAAGTATCGTATGCTGCCTCTTCCGTGGTGTAAGTAATTTCTTTAACATGCTCTAAACCCTCCCACTTAGTCTGTAAGCCAGTTACCACCTCTTCCTCTGTGCCGACTTCAAAAAACACTATGATGTTATCTCGAGTTTCGATGAATTGGATATACTGATTAGAAAGAAATGCTATACCAGCAAAAATACTAGCAATAAAGAAAGCCAATACCATCACAGCCGTAGATGACCATGCAACCCAACCGCTACGCCTAACGTGTTTAAATGTATTTCCAATTACTCTCTTTAGCATTCTTATAGAATATCACAGTTAATTAACTATTTATCTTTTGATTTAGGTTTCTGAGTTAAATCAACCTTAACTGACTTCTTGGGCTTTTGCTGAAGAGCTCTTTTAGCTTCCGCCTTCTTAGGTTCTTCTTTGGGAGCTATCATCTGATTCCACTTATGGTCTTCCTCTTCTATGAACTCTGTTAGAGCCCTTGCTACTAGAACCACTTCTTCTGGATCTATAATCAGTTCTTCTGCAATCTTGTCGGGTCCTGCAGAAATAATGTCCTCAACGTCGTTATAGCCTGCAACCTTAAGATCAGCTATAACTTCTTTTCTTAGTTTTAACTTTTGTACTGGAGTTTTATCTGCATCCTTAAGGATATCAATCACTTCTTCTTCACTAGCCTCGCTCAATGCCTCATCCACATTTTTTACGAACTCTTCCTTTGCCGTTTCTTTATCCACCTCTTTTCCAAACTCTTCTTCTAATGGTGTTGTCGCATCTGATATTTTTGTACCAAAGGGCCAGATTCTCGATAGAATGCCCTTATCCTCTTTCTTTATATCACCTGTGGTCACTGCCTTAATACGTACTTTGATTGGACCTGAACGTTGACTATCTTGATCGTCTATCTGCTCCTGAATCTCGTCCAGAGGGTTTTCTGCTTCGCTAGCACTAGATACTTCGTATGCTCCTTTGCGATCATCTCGGACAATCTGCCCTGCCTCCATCTGAATAACTCTTTTATTTAAAGTGTTTACTATGTCTGTTCCATGAGTCGACATGATTACTGTCGTACCCCAGTTGTTAATCTTAGATAGGATCTGCACAATATCCCAAGCCGCTGCAGGGTCTAAGTTACCAGTTGGCTCGTCTGCAATTAATACTCTTGGATTATTCGAAACAGCTCTAGCAATTGCTACACGCTGCTTTTCTCCACCTGAAAGATACGCAGGGAAAGCATCTGCACGGTGTGATAGCCCTACAATATCTAAAAGATACGGTACTGTCTCTTTGATTTCTTTGTTTGTCTTACCCGCTACCTCCATCGCAAACGCAACGTTCTCGTGAACAGTCTTATCTGCAATCAACTTATAATCTTGAAAAATGACTCCTACATACCTACGCAACTTGTAAATACTGTCACGTGTGATCTTGGTGATGTCATAGTCATCAAAATATATCTTACCGTGTGATGGGCTTTCTTCTCTTATCAGAAGTCTAATAATACTAGTCTTACCTGAACCAGAAGGACCAATTAGAAATACAAATTCGCCTTCGTCGATGTGAAAGTTTAGATCTCCTAAGACGAAATCATTATGCTTGTAGTCCTTTTTTACGTTCTGAAACTGAATCATAAGATTAGCAATGCAACAAAAGTATACAGATAAGGCTTGAATAAAGGCAAATATTTCCGGACCGTAACTTTTGTGTTACTTTTCTTATAGAGCTGATAATATGGATAGTACGTTGCAAATATAAAGGAGTAAGTCATGCGAGTTGGAATAGGCAAGTCACTGTTTTTCTGGCTGGTAGTTATTATTGTAGTGACAGGGGTTCTGCCCATTATTGGGGAACCTGTTACGAAGACACTGATTAATATTGCATCCTTAGTGAACACCACTCTGGTTGTCATATTGGTATCTACATCGTTGAGCTATTCTAGGCTAAACAAGCTTGTAGACCAGTCAAATTTTAATATGACTCTATGGGTACTTAGTTGTTGTGGTGTGTACTACGCACTTATTACACACATAGCCTATGGATTCAAAGATTGGACGTTAATACCATTTAGTATCAATGTATCAATAGCTTCAATAACTACGGTCGGGGTCATTATGATGTTCCTGATTGGACCGGAAGAGACACGACAAGACTACTAAACTGTACAATAAATACAAGGGCTTACCACTACTGAGTAAGCCCTTTTGCCGTTAGTGCTAAAATCAAGTAAGAGGAGGTGAAAGATGGTAATTGTATTAACATTGGCAATGTTGCCAATAAAGCTACTTACGCTGAAGCTGCTATCTATACAATTAGTGGACTGGCAAAATGATGCGCCAGAGTTTCATAGAAGAGCAATGTCATGGAGTGTGTTTGCCCTCTCATGCCTTTTAGCTTTCTTCTGTTGGGTGATTTATTTCACAACAGATTATCAAATCTTTCAGCGGCTGACATGTTTTTGGTTGCTGATAGTCGAGCTTGAATGCCTTGTAAAGGGACTGCTCGAACCTAAACTTGATAAGCCCGGGTGATTCCCGGGCTTTTGTTATTCCAAACCAATCAGATCGCGCAGAGCTTTATCTACCATTTGAGGGTTTGCTTGTCCTTTACTCTCTCTCATTACCCATCCTACAAGTGCTTTATAGGCATTAGGGTTTTTATCCATACTTTCCATTATTTTTGGATTTGCATCTATCGCTTTCTGTGCCCACTCAGTAATTTCTCCTGAGTCCGAGACTTGTTCTAGCCCCTCTTTCTCTACCACCTGCTTGGCTGTCCCCTTACCTTCGAATTGCAAAGCAATAATCTTCTTGGCGATTGTGCCAGAAAATTTGTTAGACATTAAACCCTCGACAATGTAGATAAGATCTTGGTGAGATATTGGCATATCAACGACATCCTTCTCTTCTTTATCTAATACTCCAGAAATCTCACCAACCAGCCATTTAGTTGCCTCCTTAATAACTTCTTTTTGGTCGGTACGATCGGCCGTTATTTTAATCAACTCGTCTATCCAATTGCCTTTATCAGGCTGTTCTACCAATATTTCTGCTTGCTGAGATTCGAAGCCAAAATCGTTCATATATCGAAGTCTTCTATCTGCTGGTAGCTCTGGAATTTCTGATTTTATCTGATCAATCCACTTCTGATCTATATGAATTGGAGGAATGTCTGGTTCTGGAAAATACCTATAGTCGTTCGCTTCTTCTTTTACGCGCTGGGCAACAGTTTCACCAGTCATATCAACCAACCCACGAGTTTCATTTGTAAGCTTTCTGCCCGCATCTAACTCAGCACCTTGCCTAGCCATCTCGTATTCAATTACTTTTTCTAGAACAGAAATTGAACCAATATTTTTTACCTCCACCCTGTAATTTGGTAGCTCTCCAGCAGGTTCATTAGATCTTAGAGAAATATTAAGCTCAAACCGCATTTGCCCTTTTTGCATTTCAGCGTCGCTTACCCCAAGATACTCAACCGTCTGTTTTAGTAGCTTGGCAAAAGCAGTTACCTCTTCTATCTCTTCGAAGTCTGGCTCTGTAACCACTTCGATCAGAGGAATACCTGACTTGTTGAAGTCTAAATATGTAGCGTTTCCTTCATGAATGCTCTTACCTGTATCTTCTTCTAGGTGAGCCCTACGAATTCTGATTCTGCGTGAATCTCCCTGCACCTCTACCTCTAGATATCCATCCTGTGAGATTGGTTGATCGTATTGAGAGATCTGATAAGCCTTTGGTAGATCTGGATAGAAGTAGTTCTTTCGATCGAATTTAGTTTCTTCACTGATTTTACAGTTGAGTGCTAATCCGAGCTTCATGGCTTGGTCTATTCCAGCCTTATTTGGAACTGGAAGTGCTCCAGGCAGCCCTAGGCAGACTGGACAGACATGAGTGTTGGGAGCGTCTCCGAAGTAGTCAGCATCGCAGCTACAGAACATTTTTGATTTTGTCTTACCCTGAATGTGGATCTCAAGGCCGATTACTGGTTGATACTTCATTGCTGAGATTTCTCAAATGTATAGGCTAGATCTAAAACCAACTGTTCCTTAAACTGAGGACCAAATATTTGCATGCCTATTGGTAGCCCTTCACTGTTTTGTTCTACTGGGACAGAGATGCAAGGCAACCCAGCCAGAGCACTTGGTTCTGTAAGCATATCGGCGATTTCTCCGAACAGTGGGTTATCTTTTGTGACTCCTATCTTAGGCGCAACCGTTGGCATCGTAGGTCCAACGATCAAATCTACCTGCTCAAATGCCTTAGCAAAATCTTCGATAATCAGTGTTCGCACCTGCTGTGCCTTTTTGTAATAAGCATCGTAGTATCCTGCCGAAAGTGCAAAGGCACCTGTCATGCTACGTTGCTTTGCTTCGTTTCCGAATCCTTCGCCGCGGTTGTTAGAAATTCTATCTAATATAGTCTCGGCCTCTGCATCAGATTGGAATCCATAGCGAATACCATCTATCCTAGCCAGGTTGGAAGATACTTCACTCCTACAAACTATTGTATATACAGCAATTGCATACTTTGGGTCTAGCAGATCGATCTCAATCAGTTCTGCTCCCATCTTCTCGAATTCCTTAATGGAGTTCATCACGTTTTTCTGCACTTCTGCATCAATCCTATCATCTAGGAATTGTTTAGGGATTCCTAGTTTAAGCTTCCTATCTTTTAAGATTGCTCCGTTAAGATTTTTAGCATAATTACTAGAAGGTTCAGGGATTGATGTGGCGTCTTTAGGATCATGACCAGAAATTACATCCGAAACAAGTGCACAGTCGAGTGCAGAATTGGCCATAACTCCAGGGCGATCTAATGAAGATCCCATTGCTACAACTCCATACCTACTGTTACGACCGTAAGTTGGTGCAAATCCATATAGTCCACACCAAGCTGCAGGACCCCTTACTGAGCCTGCAGTTTCGCTACCAATTGCATATACTCCCATCCCTGCAGCAACTGCCGCAGCTCCACCACCTGAAGATCCGCCGGCTACCCTTGTTAAGTCGTGGGGATTCTTAGTTACTCCAAAGTCAGAAGTTTCGGTTGATGATCCATGGGCAAAAGCATCCATATTGGTTTTTCCCAAGAACACTACATCCGAGTCTAGTAGTCTCTTAGTAACTGTCGAATTGTAGGGAGCAATATAATTCCCAAGCATCTTTGAAGATGCGGTAGTTAGCGTTCCCTCCCAGTTATAGTTATCTTCTGACGATATTTTTTCGTCAACAGCAGTTGCTGCCGCTAGGGCTTTTTCTTCCGTGTTTAAGATAAAGGCGTTTATATCTTCGTCTTTATCTGCGATAACTTTTAACTGCTCGGAGGCCAGCTCAACAGCAGAAACCTCCTTCTTTAAAAGCATATCTCTTGTTTTCGATATCGTTGTCTTGTCTGTCATTAGAGTACTTTATCGACTATAAAACTACCGTTCTTGAAATTCTGAGTATTAGGGTATTCCTGCATATCTAGTCCAGGCTCCGTTACGTCTTCTCTTAATACATTAGTCAGACCATGAGTCTGCGCGGTTACCTTTACCTCTTTAGTTTCTAACTCCTCTAACACCGGCACAGCATCTAAAACTGTATTCAGCTGAGACGCGTAGCTATCCAACTCCTGTTCTGGAACCGTAATCTTTATTAGATCAGCAATTTTGCTTATATCCTGTTTGGAGAGTTTCTGACTCATGTGCTTCGAAAATACAAGGCTAGTTTAACATAAAGATTATTTTATCGTCTTGCCCGATATGCCATAATCACGCATGGAATATTTTGGTAGCAAAATAACTAGAGAAATCTGGAGTAGCCCCGAAAATATAGTGTTGATCTATGTCGGATCAGCAGCTGACTTCGCCCTCAACCCAGAAAATAATTGGCTATTCTATACAATGAGGTTACCAAATGATCCTCAGAAGAGATTTATAGAGACCTTCAAACATAACCAAGCGATCTTCTTTACCCCTGCGGAGCAAGTTCCTGCAATGCTTCAGAAAATTCGTGAAGTACACAACAGACTTGAACAGTCCCGCACAATTAAGGAGTCCGCAGAGAGAAAAATTAGCAATGTAGCATTCAAAGAAGTAGGGGATATGCTGATCGCTTACGGAATCCGAGGCTATGAATATTTGAATCGCAGAATGCTTAGTGATTCTGAAAAACAGCAGTACTATTCAGATATGAAAGCGAGTTTTGAGATGATGAACATCACAGATCTACCAGAACTATACGAAGACTGGAGGGAATGGAGAGATGACGATATTAAAGCACGTCTAGCTAAAAATGAATTTACAGATAAGCTTTATGCTGCTTATAGAAAAGATATTGGCTGGTTAAGATATAGAGTTGTATTACTATTCCAAGGCTGGTTCGTGAACAAAGAAATTTCGAGGAAGCTGGGAATTGGTAAGAACCCACTCTTCGGACCACTCTATAAACTATACCCTTATATAAGAAGTGATTTCCTATTCTCTTTATTAATCAGATTCCTGGTAAAACCAGAGACAGCTAAAGTTCTGAGAGAATTTAAAGCAGTTACAGATCAGAGCTCAACCTCTTCCTTCCATTCTGGAACGTGAGGATGATCAATATTTAAATTCTCCATTTCATGCTTAAAAGTCTCTGATCTTTCAGACTCTGCGTGCACCAAGAAAGTTTTCTTTAGTCTAGGAGAATCATATCGCTTTAGCCAACGCATCAAATCGTCGTCGTCTGCGTGTGCAGAGAATCCATGTAAATGATGTATCTCAGCTTTAACTTTATGCTCACGTTGCTCTACTTCGACTACTTCAGCTCCTTCAGTTAAGTCTCTACCTGTAGTACCTTCAGCCTGAAAGCCGACAAATATTATTGAGGCTTTTTTATCGTGTAGATTTGATGATAGGTGGTGCATTATCCTTCCACCACTAGCCATTCCACTACCTGCCATAACTACTACTCCTTTTCTCTTAGAAAGTCTTGCAGATTGTTTGTAGTATTTTACGTAACGCATTCCTTCAAAGTTGAATAATGAGTCCTCTGAATGATCCAATGCTGCAGTGTATATGTCTGTTACCCTCTGGGCCATCGGACTATCTAACCAAATTTCTACTTTACCTGGGATTGCTCCAGACTCTTTAGCTAACTTAAAATCATGAATTAACTCCTGGGTACGTTGTACAGCAAAACACGGAATGTATACACTTCCACCACGTTCTACAGTTTTACGTACGATCTTCATCAGTTCATCGACGGATTCTGGTCTTGGAGTATGATGTACCCCTCCATACAGAGATTCCATTACAACGTAATCAACCTCTACTCTACGATCAGAATCAAAGTCATCGATTAGACTATGATTCTTTCGACCAATGTCGCCAGAGAAGGCAATTTTCTTGTCTTCCACCTCTATTTCGATACTTGCTGCTCCTAGGATATGGGCTGCTTTAAGGAATGTAGCTTTTACATCGTGTGCTGGCGAAAACTCTTCGTCGAATCTAGCAACTTCAAATTGTTCAACTACTAATTGGGCATCAGCATTATCATAAAGCAGCTCAACTCTACCTGTAAATTGCCATGGAATACCTTGGGTATAGTTTGATTCCTGTATCTTTGCCGAATCCCTAACAACAATCTCTCCAATTTGAATGGTGTGATAAGTTGCGTATATTGGGCCACGAAACCCATGCCTAACCAACTTAGGCAAAAGACCAATATGATCAAGGTGAGCATGAGTAAGAAACACGAAATCAATTTCCTTTGGATCAAAATCGAAAGGCTCTAAATTTCTTTCTTCTACATCTGGACCTTGATACATTCCGCAATCCACCAAGAACTTGGTGCTATCTGATTGCACTAAATAACATGAGCCAGTAACTGTTCCGGCTGCTCCGAGAAATTTTATCTTTACTGACATAGGTTTTTATATAACAAGGGATATTAACAGATCTGACTTACTTACGCATAAGTTCAGTATATTTATTCTGAGTAGTCAAACGAGTTAGCTGTGTGCCAGAAATTTCGAAGAAATTTCCGGATAGCGTAACAAGCTCTTCACCGTAATCACACTTTCTATCTACTTCTAACCCTGATTGCACTTGCAAAGCGAGACTTGAAAACGTTGCTGTCCCGGTAGTAACTGTGTTTAGCAGTCCGATTTTTAGTACGCCCCCGTCATCAAATACCGCAAGCATATTATTTCTATCGAATTCACAGATAGTATTAATCCCAAAATCCGATTCTGCCTCTCTAAAAAATGGATCGGTGAAACTCCACAAGAATAGTCTATCTCTTTGGCTTACCAAGTCTCTACCTTTTAAAATGAAGCTCTGTTGGTCGTGAGTGTATGTAAGTGAGTCTAATCTGACAGGTAGGTCTATGTCCGAGAAACCATTAAATTTAATTACCTCTCGACCTTCCATATCAATCAAACTCAGAACATTGTCTCTTTCTTTGCCGCCACCTACTTGAGTAAGATCTAATTGTGCATCTGTGCGAAGGACAAACTGCTTCTCTTCTGGCAGATAGCCCAATATATCTCCTGTGATCTTAAATACCTTAGTCAGCTCTCTGTTTGGGAAGTCATACTCATGTAACCATCTCTCTGAACCTGAACCCTGAATAAATGCAATTGTATCTTCACTAGTCCAGAAATAGCTTTCGACCCCTTCTGTTACATCTTGATAGAAGGTGAGTTGTTCCCATTCTGCGCTATCAAACTTAAATATAAACAGATCATCTACCGATTCTTCTACCCCGCCGGTTCTACCTAAGACACTTACCAAACCACCTGGAGACCATTGAATATCCTTCCATTCTTTATGATCTAATCGCACCACGACCTCATCAGATTTATCGTCAATCAGAGCAACAGTATCCTCGTCAGTTACGCCAGCATATAAAAAGTTTTTATTCTTGAGCACATCTACTAGATCTGTACGAGGACCATCATCGCCTGAACTACCTCCATCAGTCTGTCCACCCGCAGTCGTCCCTCCAGTTGTTGTTCCAGGATTTGGGGTTCCGCCTCCCGTAATACCAGGCAAAACTAGTACCAACACTAGTATCAGTAATATCAACGCTACAACTATGAAGGCAATTAGCCATTTTGGAACCAATTTAAGCATATTTAATCTAGTAACATCCTCATATTATTAACTACATTTTCTACCGTAATTCCCTTTTCCCTCCACAATTGTCCGACATTCTCCGCGGTAATTCCAAACTGATCGTCAACTCCAATCATTTTCATCTTAGCGTTTGTGCCCCACTGCATCAGTGTCTCAGCGACTGCAGATCCAAGGCCTCCAGCTACCTGATGCTCCTCTACCGTAACTATCCTGCCAGTCTCTTCTGCTGCCCTGACTATGGCATCTTTATCTAGAGGTTTAATTGTATGAATGTTCATCACGCCAACATATACTCCTTGTTGTCTTAGTGCATGTGCAGCCTCGAGCGCTAGATGTACTGTGTATCCACAAGAGATAATTGTCCCATCGGTTCCCGAAAGCAGTGTTTGTGCCTTACCCAACTCAATCTCGCTAAATATGTCTTTGTCTATTTGCGGACTTGCTGACAGTTTTTCAGTCTTCTCTCTTCCGAGCCTTAAGTATGCTGGCTTACCTGTATCTGCAATTTCGATGGCCATCTGTGCTGCTTGTTCAAAATCTGCAGGAATATAAACTTCCATATTTGGCAATGTACGCATTATCGCGATATCTTCCAATGCCTGAATTTGAACACCATCACCCGGGAAGCTAAACCCTGCATGACTCGAAACAATCTTGACTGGAGAGTCCATTATGCAGATTGATGTTCTTATCTGATCTAAGTTTCTATTTGGTTGGAAACAAGCAAAAGAACCCATATAAGGAATTTTACCTGTTAGGCCGAGTCCCGCAGCAATTCCTGCCATATTTTGTTCTGCAATCCCTACTTGAATGTATCTGCCGGGGAATCTGTCCGCAAAATCTATCATTCTGACAGATTCCCCGAGGTCTGCTGTTAAAGCTATAACATCTGGATTTATAGATCCAAGCTCTAGAAGCCCTTCTCCGAAACCGTCTCTAATTGATTTTAGTTCTTGTTTGGCTATTGGCATATACTTTATGTGTTGTTTAGTTCTGACATTGCTTGATTATATTGTTCTTGGTTGGGTGCTTTTCCGTGCCATTCCCACTTACCTTCCATATAGCTAACACCTTTACCTGCAATCGAATTTGAGATTATTACTGTTGGTTTACCTTTAGTGATCTTTGCCTTACTTAGGGCAAATTTAATTTCTGGGAAACTGTGTCCGTCCACTTCTAGTACATGTAAATCGAAAGCCTCAAGTTTATCGCGGATTGAACCAAGTGGCATCACGTTTTCCGTATTGTCAGAAAGTTGAATCCCATTTTTATCTAAGATTATAGTTAGATTATCCAGATTCTCTTTTACAGCAAACATAAAGCCCTCCCACGTTGAACCCTCGTTTAGCTCGCCATCGCTGATTACACAGTAAGTATGAAAAGATGGAAGATCTTTATTCTCCTTCTCTCGCATCCTAGAGGCTAAAGCAAATCCATTTGCTATAGAAAGTCCTTGTCCTAGTGATCCACCAGTCGTTTCGACCCCAATGTCTAGATCACGGTAGGTATGACCTTGAAGCCTCGAACCGTATTTGCGCAAAGTAAGTAGTTCCTCTACCGGGAAAAATCCTCTATTGGCTAAAGTTGAATACAGCCCTGGCACCATATGCGCAGGCGAAAGTACGAATCTATCTCTGGATTCTTTATCTGGGTTTTCGGGATCGATATTCATCTCTCCGAAGTACAGTGAGACTAAAACTTCTGTTAGTCCCAGCGCTCCACCCGGATGCCCTGAACCAGCAGCAAAAAGAGATTCAATAATCCCCTTTCTAACTTCTGTGGCTATTTGTGGAAGTTGATCTATTGGAAACTGTTGGGCCATCTTATAGCTTACTAGGCTACTCAGGCTTTCGCAATGCTGCAGCCAACCAACGGTGGCTACGTTCTACATGCTCTAAGTTTACGATATCAAAGCCATATTTATCTGCCATATCATTTAACTCCGATTCCGAGAAGTAGTTGTACATTTTCATAACCTCTTCTCCTCCAACCATATCAGGCTCCTGTGCTGAGCCTTCTCCCTCTCTTACTATCATAAACAATACTCCGCCGGGCACCAAACCACGTTGCAATCTTGGCATCAATTCTGCGAGTTGTTCGTCAGTTAAGTGATGTAGGATATCTCTTGCCCATATACCTTTAAATACGTTCTCTTGAATTTCATAGTCCATAATATCCATCTCGAGGATGTCGGCGTTAGGATTTTCGAACGAAGCGATTTTAGCCACCTCTTTGTCTATTTCTATCCCAGTTACAGAATAGAATTGACTCAAGAAGCTTAAGTCATAACCTGCTCCTGCACCAATATCGAGTACTCTTGCCGGAGACTGCACCAAATCTCTGAATTCCTCTAACTGTCTTTGAGTAGTAGTATTTACTACCCTCTCAAGGTTTAAACCCTTTTCGCTAACCAAATGTTTCTGGAGCCTATCTTCTAGTTTAGGTGCGAGTACAAAAGGCGTTTCGTCACCTTCATAGGTTTTTTGCGCCCTAGCTTGTACTTCTATCTCGAAAAGTTCGACCAGCTTGAGCACATCCTCTGGAGTCTCAGCGTAATGAAGAACCCCCAGCTCGTTATCGTCTAGTAGCATCCCTTTCTGTAACCCTTCTACAATATCCTTCCAGAAGTCTCCGAATAAGATAACTGGTTTGTGTTTACCGTAATACAATTTAGCCAATGCCCATACCATCCCAAACTCTGATATCGTTCCTGTACCACCTTTGCAAACTACGAATACTTGACCTTTCTCTATCAATCCAAAAGTACGCATCACATAGTTTGAATAAGTTTCTGATGCATCTGTTAAGTTAGTCACATTCTTCCCTTCGAAGATCGATGCCAGCTTTGGTTCCCAATAGATTGCTGTAGTTTCTCCATCAACCGATTCAGCGCCATCCGTCGCGGCCTTCATTACGCCAGGCCCTCCTCCATTAACTATTGCAAACCCATTTTGAGCCAATAATTTTGCAGCCTCGAAAACCTCGTTGTAGACTTTCGAGCCTTCAGGAATCGAAGAGTCCCCGAAGAACGTGATGTCGTGAATAATTGAATCTCGAGGCCTAGACTGGGGGTGATAATCTTCTGGTTTTTCAGGAAGTTTTGATACTACTTTTGGCATATTCTTGAGTACTAAGCTAAATCGTTCTGAGTCATATTATCATAGTTAGAAACCAAACCTGTTAAATACCAATGCTATAATCGCTTGTTACATTAACAATAAAATATAGAGAGGTAAGTAAAGGTGACAAAACTATATACTGATATTCCAAAGCTACGAAACTGGGGAACGCTCAGTTTTCTGCTAGGCGGTCTTAGATTCTTCCAGAAGGCTAAAGCACAACATGGTCCATTATTCAGGTTCACTGCATTCGGATCCGAAACGTTAGGGGTAATGGATCCAGAAATGTGTAAAGTACTCTTTAGCGGACCAACTAATAAAGGTGGGATGACATATGAGCTTTTAAGGGATTCAATGGGCAACTCGGTAGTAGCCATCGATTTACATGAAGATTGGAAGGTGCGCCGGATACTGATGGAAAAAGCCTACTACAACAGTGGTAGGAAGAATGGTCTTCTGCTTGCGCAAGAAATAATAATTTCTACAGTACAAGAGTATGCAGATGCTCTAGAAAAAGAAGTAATAAATTCTGGAGGTGTACTCGAGGCCGATTTTACCGAGAGACTTAAGATACTTACTGTAAATCTCATAGTAAGACTAATGACTGGCGGTGTAGAACTCCCAGTTTCGGATCAAAGACACATTATCCGAACGGTCAATACTATAATTATGAGTGTCGGTGTTCGTGCATTGTTAGGCAAAAAGGGATCACAGATTCTTGTTGGTAAACGTGTGAGGCATGACATGGACAAGTACAATGCCATAATTGAAAAAGCAATACGGCTAAATAATCAGCGTAGAGATAATAACCTATCGATGCTAGATGTACTCCAGAAACATGTGAGTGATGGTAACCTAAGCTATGAAGATATGCTTGCCGAAATTGCAATTGCCTTTTCTGCAGGTTTCGAAACTACTGCCACGGTTCTGGATTGGGCGTTACTTGAAATAGCTCAAAAGAAGAACTTGGCGCAGAAACTGCGTAAGGAAGCTGATGAATATACTAACGCAGGAATGAACCCAGAGAATCTCAGTATCCTAAAGTTAGCATCTGCAACTTTCAAGGAAACACTAATCTTTAGACCTCCTGCACGCTTTACGCGTGACACCATAAAAGAACAGGTGGTTGGAGACTATATAATCCCTGCGGGTACTATGATTCAAACCGATCCCTACATTATGGCTAGAGATTCGATTAAGGACCCGTCATTCAATCCTTTCCGCCATCTAGAAGATAATCCGGAACAACAGATTTTAG
>CAYGMI010000015.1:18999-23345 GCA_964351125.1 uncultured Candidatus Saccharibacteria bacterium
ACAGCATGGACTTTGGAGGGAATCGTCAGTGCCTAGGGATGCCAATTGCAGAGTTAGAAAGCCAATTGATGATCGCAATCATGTCTTCCCGCTTCAACTTCTCTAAGCTAGTTCCTGGAATGCCTGAACCGGGGTTGACAACCGTAGTTACTCCTAACAAAGATAAAAAACGGGTACTAGTAATTACACTTCGTGGCTAGAACTAATGTAACAGGTTGGGTGCCGACGAGGTACCCAACGATTCTATATATTTAGAGCGAGTTCTAACTTCTGTTTATCTAGCTCAAGATTCTGAGATTTCTGAAAGAAAGACCCAACACTGACCCGGCCTATTCCAACTTCTTTAGCATATGCATTTACAATTTCGGCAGACCTCAAGTTTATCCCTCCATCTATACTAATCTTCCCCATATACCCCATCTCTCTCAGTTTTGTAGTTCTATCCAAAAGGTCAACATCAAGTTTGCCACCCTGCTTTTCAGAACCAATTGTCATAAATTGAACTTCTTCAAAGCGTTCGAAGAATTTTATTCCTTTCATTGCTATAGATCCCAAAACAGCTACCTTAATATTCTCCTGCTCTAGGTCGTACGACTCCAAAAAGTCTATCTCTGCCGAAGAATAAATGTAAATCCGGTTCTCGAATAATAAGGCACTAGCAAGGATAGCCTCTACTGCGGCTTTTGGCTGCTTTAGCTTTAGGTCCCAACCAATAGACACGTCTACTGGAATATTGGCAGTTTTAACTACCTCAAAAGCTTCTTCAAAACTAATTGTAGAGTCACTGACAAAGCCTTCAGATTGAATATCAATGTCGATAGCATTAAAACCTATCTCTATATAACTTTTGAGAAGTCTTCGTAATTCATCTTTTTCTGTTGTGAGTATTGCTGGTGTGATATCAACCATTATTCAGTAATATAACCTGGATTATCTCTCTTGAATCTTTTCCCCTCCATTACGTAGATACGTATGTCATTAAGCATTCTGCTTAAATTCTTCTCATCTAGGTCGCTTAGATTTTCTAATCCTTCAATTGATTTGAGTTCCCAATTTAAATGTCCGTTTTGTTGATGTTCAATAAAATTGTAGCTCATAAAATCTGACTGGCCAGTCATTCTGGTCACCTTCTTCGCCAGTTTAAGGTATTGCTCACTATCATCACCAAAGATATCCTGCCACAAGCCTAATTTGTCTCTTGATTTGCTATCTGCCACTGTTGTCATCTGGCCGACCTCAAACAGATAAGGGAATACAAATTGTTTGTACTCAGCCTCTCGTATGCCTCTTTCTAGAAGATTCTTTATTGGCTTAGGCAGCTCACTGTAAGATTTGTTCGCGATATCAATGGTGTCTTTTGACTCCATGAGCTCAATTCCTTCAGGAGACTGTAACAGAGCATCTACAATATTCGGTAATTGTTCCAAAATCTTTGCCCTTGCAGCAGTAGATGTCTCCGAGGACGAACCTTCATCACTCAAATACCTCTCCCGCACAACGAGTGTAAGTTGATCTGCGAACTCAGATCCTTCCCTATTTTCTACAATATCCGTTAGTGCTTGTACTGAATCTAATTTTGCCATACTATTTCTCGTAATCAACTATTTTCTGTACCCTTCTGGAATGTCTTCCACCAAGTTCAGGTTGAGTGTTTATAAATTCCCTAGCTATTTCTGTAGGATCATCTCCTTCCTCGTAATCAGAGTCTAGTACAAGAATATTAGCATGATCATCTTGTCTTGCCTTGATCGCATGTTGCCTAGAAAAACATAGTGCAGCCCTGATACCTTTAACTTTATTTGCTGCAATTGCCATACCGTTCCCGCTTCTGCAGATTAGAATGCCTATACTACCTTCGGTTTTAGCTACCTGCTCTGCTAGTGGGAAAGCATAATCTGGATAATCATCTTCTGGATCGAGCTCGAAGGGACCTAGGTCTGCAATCTCAATTTCGTCGTCGCATTCAACTAGAAAATCAATTATTTGAGGCTTTAGTTCGAATCCTCCGTGATCAGAGGAGATATAGATTGTTTTCATGAGAATATTCTAGCAGTATTTAAATTAACTGTAGAAAAATATGTCTTATAGTGATATAATGAATATAGAAGGCAACTTGAAAATATAGTATCTATATAGGAGAAATGATGAAGCAAAAACGTGTTTCTATGAAGATGTGGCAACTACTATTGGTATTGGGATTGTTTGTCGTAACAATTGGGACATTAATTGTTCCCAGTATGGTCAACACCGACCACACAATAAAGTTTCAGAATGATGATTTTCGTCTGGTTGCTCCCGGCGAGGGACAACTCGTTATGCAATACAGTGAAGATCAGTGGCTAGACCTCTGGTTCGGCTATGGTGAATTTATTGAAACAGCCGGATCCGCGGCAATTGTAGAATATAACAACGGTACACGGTGTGAATTTAGCACTGAGACTGGTTGGCGACTATCTTGTGATTTAGACATCGACTATGTTCGCTTTGAGCGGATTATCGATGGTGTATCAATATACGAGAGCCAGAATTATATTCATGGTTTTGATGTTGAAGGTAACGAAGTCTGGCGTGTTCCCGGTAATTTGATTCGGACAAGCGAAAGCGGCTTCTTAGCAACTTTCAACGGCGAATTCTGCTGGTTCCTTTCCAACGGTGGTTACAGCTGGTGCAAACCAATGCAACTACCTATCACGAACAGTATCAATATCTCTATTCAGTACGATACTGTACTGGAAATGAATTCAGTAATGAATTCTTACACCTATTACAATATTGAGACCGGCGAAATTGTTGCAGAGTTATCCATCGAACGTCAGTCATCTATTTCGACAGACCGTCTAACAATCCAACAAGGTTTGACCGGCGAGTTTGAATACTACGATGATTCCGGTGAAACATACTCAATCTTCACTATTGTGACCCCCGAATATTTATTGGTCACAGGTGAAGAACCATTAATCACCACTCAAGGAATAGTAGTGGAAGCTGAAGATACCCTTAAGTGGATAGACCAAGATGGCATCGTCTCAGATTACTTCGAAAGTTCAGTCGACTACACCTTTCAATTCGCTCCATACTTTAATACGAACCGCTTCGGCGTTTCGCTGGAACGCAATGACGTAGAATATATCGGCTACTTGGACTTTGAAGCACGCACACTTTTTGGCGTGATCCCTTCGAACATCGTTTGTGGAATAGATATCATCTCTGATGATCTTGAATACACTTTAGATGAACTATGGGAAATGCCAGTAAGTGAAGTAAAAGAACTTTCTCGGGATGGACTAGTCAGAATAGACTGGTACTACCCTACGAGCTTCGTAGATGGAAATGCACTAGTCACAAGACGCATTGGTGAGATGTTCACAATGGAAATGCGTAGCCCAGATGATGAGATGATCTGGGGAAAACTCTATCCCAGTAGTACGATCTGCGATAACAACATCGATCAAAGCTCTGAAACCGGTAATCTATTCAGTTTGTTTAGTTTGGAGAACCACGACAGAGCTGTCTTAGATGGAGCAACCGGCGAAGTAATTCAAGGGTTTTCAACTATCACAGTCGATGCGCAGGAAAATGGCATCGAAGAAACTCATGTGATCATGGATGAATATGAGTTTGCTCCGCCAGAAGGTTTCTTTGCAGTACATTTGATGAGCTTTACAGAAGAAGGCTTCCTGCTAGGTTATATTAATGCAGGAGGCGACGCTCCCTACGGCTTCTTTGAATTCCGCGATTATAGTGGAGAACTTATCCTCGAAGGGCGCCATGCAATGGCATACCCTGAAGGAGTTTTATACTATGACGAGGAAGCGGATCAGTGGTTCTTCTGGACACCTGAAAAAGTAACCTTGCTGGATTTCGCCCGCTAAAGATACTATATTCACTCAACATGTCTTAGGGACACAGTATTTATTGCTGTGTCCTTTTGCATTTCTATTCGAAGCATCCCCGATTATATATAGTGTTCTATGCCAGAACAGATAAATACTACGGATACTAAATTCGAAATCCCAGCAGCTATTGAGGCATTAGGTGATCCTGACAGTATTCGAAACTGGTATGCAGTCTATGTGTATGCAGAGCAAATGTTTCCAAGTGCGCTTGATGCTGAAGATCCCAACGGTCATTTGGCGAGTATTAAAGATGCAGGTCTAGTTGCACTTGATAAATACAAGGACTTGGATGACCAAGCTCTTAAGAAAAAGATCAGGTGGATGAAGAACTACATCAAAAAACTTCTCGAATTTGGATATGCAAGAGTTGATCAATTAGGGATCGAGGTGCTTGATAGCCTGTACACAGAACTAGCGAGAAAATCCTGAATATCATGCATACTAATCCAG
>CAYGMI010000016.1:0-22973 GCA_964351125.1 uncultured Candidatus Saccharibacteria bacterium
CCCTTCTGGGCTGTTGTTGTCCATAATTTGATTGTCCATGTATAGAAAGTAGTAAATGGGTTTACTTATGCCGGGGGGGAGATTTGAACTCCCGACCTCCGGGTTATGAATCCGACGCTCTAACCAACTGAGCTACCCCGGCAACACGGCGAACCATGCCACGAATATTAGCATCAAAACGATTGCTGGTAAATCAAAATGCGGGTTAGTATAGTTAAACCCTTAGTTTAACAATCAGAACTTCTAAACAACTCAAACAGAAAGAGTTGGCTAGCCAGCTGGGAATCACAAATAATTATCTTTCTATGATTGAAAACAATTCCAAAAAGCCAAGTCTTACGCTATTAGAAAGATTAGCAAAAGCCCTAGAAATACCTGTTGCAGCATTGTTTAACGATCTAACTTTAGCTTAGGTGATATAATTGGGTATTGAACGTTTAAGTAATTAAATCACCCTTCACTGTCTACCAACTTTAGTTAACCAACCGACCAAAGTGCGAAGTATCAGAACAATAACCTACACTGTTCCTATCCTCCTTATTTTCTCACTGTTACTAGTACAGCCTATTTCGGCGCTCAAAGTAATTGGCGTCCCTGTGGACGAAAAAAACCCTACGCACCAAACAATAATCGAAATTAAGCAGATTAACAGTGAGAGTGATAATAATTCATCTTCTGAGGAAGAAATTAATCAGACAAAGACCAAAGAGGACTCTCCACTCGAAGATAACTCAGATGTAGATAATAGCCTAGATCTAAGAATGAATTTCTTTACGATAGTTACATCCATCATCGCCTTACTAACTGCAGTGGCAATAGCACTGTATTTTTTCGGGAAGAGGGGGAATGTAGAAGAATAATTTGGTAGCGGGGGTTGGATTCGAACCAACGACCTCCAGGTTATGAGCCTGGCGAGCTGCCACTGCTCCACCCCGCATTCGTTAGAGATAATAGCACGCTTGTTTATAGCAGCTCAAGCCACCACTCCGCATATTCACCTTCTGTAAAGAATTCTGGCTCTTCGTCGGGGACCTGATAATACTCCTGTGGTCTGAGTATTCTATACAACTTTTCGCTCCCTTGGCCCAGACGGAGATTATCTCTGGCATATAATTGCTTATATTCATACGAGGAATAGTATTCTAATTCTTCTTCTAATTTACTGTTCGAATCTTGAAGTGCTTCTAATGTTTGCTGCTCAAATACGTATACCTCAAAACTTTCTTTAGCATTTATAGCAACTCTCCATAGGTTTAAACCGAGCAGAAAGGTAGCCCCAGTAATGATCAGGACAGACAACCATCCTCCTGTGTGAATCTTAAATTGTGCTGAGCGGCTTAGTCTCAGTTTAGGCAAAATTTTATCCATCCAATGCAATTGACTATGGGATATTCTCCATGTTATTATCTGCAACATTATACACTAACGTGAAATTCAGATGAGCACGGTTCATATAGAAAAATTCACTTACCATTTAGAGCAATCTGGTAAGTCCAAATCAACGATTGTAGCCTATCGAAAAGACTTGGAGCAACTCAACGAACATCTCGAGGGAGACCTGCAGGAGGTGGTTACTGAGGTGCTAAAAGAAGCTATCGATGCTCTTCAGCAGAAACACGAATTCAGTCCAAAGACCATTTCCCGAAAGATAAATAGCTATCGGACCTTCTATAGGTTCATGATCGAAAACGGCGAAGTTACTCATAACCCAGCAGAGGAAATCTCTCATCCGAAATTTACCCCTAAAAAGCCTAGAGTACTTTCGCAGATCGAATATCTGGCATTAAGAGAAATTAGCCGAGGGAATGATAGATTATTGGCAATGATCGAGCTGATGTTGCAAACAGGCATTAGAATCGGAGAACTATCAAGACTAAAAGTAAGACATATCAATATTGAACAGTCAAAACCTCATATCGCTATCGAGGAGTTCTCTACAACAGAACCTCGCAAAGTTCCTCTGAACATGAAAGCAACAGAGCTTTTAAAGAAATATCTTGATTCCGAAAATATTCAAGAAGAAGAAGCTCCATTATTCTCGACAAGAGATGGCAACCACATCATCATCCGCAATATTCGAAGTTCAATAGATAGAGCAATGGCTAAAGCAGGAATTGAAGAGGCATGTGTGAACGACCTACGAAATACATTTATAGTAGCTCAGCTAAACGCTGGAGTACCAGTAGATCATATAGCTGAGGTTGTGGGACACAAAAGCAAGACAACCACTCAAAAGTATATAGAGCTTCTAAACGATAAGTATCGTCCAAACGGAGAGATGCGAATCGTAGAACTATAGTAAATAGTTGCATATCCCTGATACGACACCATAACGTCATTGAAGCCATTCTGAGATAGAATTCTTTTCTTGCAAAAAGTCACCCCATAGAGCGTGAAACACCCTATTTCTAATGTTAACTGTACTGAGGCAGGAATGATTTACCAATTGCTATTCTAAGTGGAGTAAATAATTCAACACAGACTACGCCCGGGTGGAATTGAACCACCGACCCCCGCTTTATAAGAACGGTGCTCTAACCCCTGAGCTACGGGCGTAGTCTGTGTTGAATGTATAAGTGCTGGTAGGGCTCCTTAACTGATTGGAATTCTATCACACTAGTAAGCGTATATCCTACCCGAAAGGATTACCTCCACCACCAAATCCTGGAAAGCCTCCTGCAGGAGAATCCTTCTTTGCTCCTTCTTCTGCAAGCTTCTTCTGGAAGGTAGCCTTGTCCTTGATCTCGTTCTCGACAATTTCACGGTCACGTCCAAACTGGAGCCTAGAAATTCTCTTGATGGTCTCTGCTAACTCCTTATTACCTTGAGCGTCTCGCTGGGCAAATGCTGCCGAATCTTCTGTGTCGAGTGTAAACGGTGGTGGGTACTTACCATCTACTAACATCTTGATATAGGCATGTACGTTTGGCTGCCTAGAAAGATCGATGGCATCGAAGTAAGGTTCGAAGTCTTTCTTTAGCACTTCGGCATCTTCGATTCCGACACGCATCACAATCTTGGTACCTACGTTTCCGAACACAGCATCACGGACTTTAGTATCTCCACCTTTACGAGTTAGTTGTCCTAAGAACTGATGGGCTAGAACTAAAGCCAACTGATACTTACGCGCCTCTGACAAAATAGTCACAATCGAATCAGTCAAAAAGTTCTGGAACTCATCTATATATAGGTACATCGGCTTCAAGGTTGACCTATCTGAATCAACACGACTCAAGGCTCCTGACAATAGCTTTCCGATTACTATCATACCTAATAGATATGCATTCATCTCGCCAATCCTTCCTTTTGCTAAGTTAACTAAAACAATCTTTTGATTGTCCATTGCCCACCTAAAGTCTATGGTAGATTTTTGTTGGGCAATAATTGGTCTAACGATATTGTTAGTCGTAAATGGAGTAAGCTTAGATGTAATGTAAGGCACAACATTTTCAAGCTTGGCCTCACCACCAGCTTTTTCTGCCTGATTCTCCCAGAAGTGCTTAACTTCAGCGTTCTGTGTCTTTGATAGCTTATATTTACGATAACCTTCGTCTGAAAGTACCCTTGGAATTTCTAGCAATGTATTTCCGGACTCTGGATCTTCCATGTTTAGCAAGATCGAATATCGCATGTACTGTTCGAAGATTGGACCACCTGTTGCTTTCAAGTCATACAATTTATCAAATATATTGATCAACTCATCGCTTACAAAGGTTTTTTCTTCTTCAGTCCTGAATTCCAACATATTTAGCCCCAAAGGTCTCGCGGTATCGGAAGGATCAAAGTAAATCACATCCTCGACACGCTCAGGCGGAATACGCTCTAAAATATCTTGTACATCACTACCATGAGGATCGATAAAGGTAACCCCACGACCAGCCTTAATATCTCTAAGCGCTTGCCCAGCAATAAATCTTGTCTTACCAGCACCAGTCTGACCAATTACATACATATGCCTTAGCCGATCTTCTGGCTTCATGAATATATCTTTGTCCTGACCACGATAAGAATTCTTTCCCAGCCACATTAATCCTGGCTGAAAGTTCTTTGGGACGAAATCGGCAGCTGGAGCTTCTGATGATAACAACCACTGAATATGTGGAGTCTTAATATCCTTGTTTGGAAAGTGAAAAACCGTTGCTAGCTCAGCAGTATTTAGAATCATTGCTTCGCGCGGAAATCTATAAATAAAGTCACGCACGAATTGATCACTCTTTTTACCCTTTTTGAATCTGTTTCCCGATTCTTTGGTGAATTGATCAAACGCACTAAGCATATTCTCGAGGTGAGTATCTGCAGAAGCTGAGTTTGGAGAGACAGAAATCAGACGAATATCAGCATAAAACCCACTCTTCTCTGTTTTCTTCTCAATAGTCGAAAGCGTGTCCTCGTTAATGTTTTTCGGTGGAGGATTGTCCTCATCATTCATTTTTTTACGAGTATCTTTGACGTATTTCTTTGCGTTATTACGCCATTCGCTACCAGCAGGAGAAATTACTAACTGAAAAGCTGCCGATTCGTCTGGGCCAAGCTTACTCATAGCGTCGGTAAGTGTTGCCATTCCATCAGTGGCAAGTTCTTCGTATGTACGGATTGGTATGATTCTTTCTTCGGCAAGTTCTAACGAAGCAAACTCCACATCGGCGTTCTCTGGAAATATATTGTATTCCTTACTCTTAATTAGCTCAGCTGCTGGATATGCACCGTTAATTTGGCGATCCACCACTGTGGCAATACTCGAAGGACAAACCACATAGAAACGTATATTGTCTTTGAACGCTACGATCTCGAAGCTCACGAAAGTTCTGGCCGTAGTATTCTTGCGCCAGCCCTTTACTTGTTTTGAGATTCCCAACATACCAGAGAACATCTGGTCGGCAGCCTGAATTTGCGTGTCATCATCTTCTGGAACTTTTATCTCAAAAACGGTTATCTGCAATGACTTTTGTAACATTGCCGACTTTTTCAGTCCATCCAAAACATATCTAGTAATTAGAATGCCCCCCACAATTAATACCACTGCAACTACGATCACGCCCAATAAAGTAAGGCCGATCATCTGAATATTTATTTCTGGTAAAGATAAATTTGGTGTGAGTAAATCCACTCGGGCGGTTAGACTAATTGTCTATATCTTACTTCACTTTACGTCTAAAGACAAAACCTGCAAAACCTTATCTAGGAACTCTGCTAGGAATCGATTAGAAGAAGTAGTTGGGTCTGACTTATGCTCAGACGAAAAATCAACCATAGATTTAGGATCCGAGGTATCCACCGTAGTTAGTGGAGCGCTCTGTCCGACAAAAGATGGCCCCTTATTCTTCTTCTGTGGGGCTGAAGCTAAAGGCTTCGTCTGAGTAGGTTGAGTAGCTGGTAGTTGCGGTGGAGTTTCTTTTTTTTCTGGCGCCCTTTCTGGTGCAGACTCTACCCTAGTTTCGACATTTGACTCGATTCTCGTCTCTGGACTAGGCATAGAAGGCATTTGTGGAAAGGATTCAAGTCCACCACCACTCTCTATCCCACCACTTGTGGCTGCTGCTTGTTGCTTCTGCTTAGCTTGTACAACGTAGTTTTGTACTTGTTGCCAAGTAATTTTCTGCTCATTGAATATCCAATATGGTTCACCGTTTTCGTTTGAACCAGCTGGTGCGGGAATTACCCCCTGAGCGATAGCATTAGAAATGAGCTGCCAGTCTATTCCATTTTGTTGAGTTGCAGGGTCCATAATTTATTATTATTTATATTTTCGAATATCTCTCTTGATTTGCCTATCTAGATCTCTCTCCTTTATCTTCTGCTTCTTTTCGTACTTCTTCTTACCCTTAACCAAGGCTACAGTTATCTTAATCAACCCTCTGTCATTCACATAACCATCTAGTGGAATCAACGTATATCCTGGTCTAGATGCCATCCCGCCGATTTTTAGCGCTTGTACCTTTCTTGCTAATAATTTCCGATCTCTGAACTGCTCATCTTTACTAACTGCTGGAGCAGTATCCCAACCAGGAATCCTTGCTTGCTTAAGCAGCAACTCACCTTTAGCAGTATAGTCTATAAAGGCTCCGCTCACATCAAATCTGCCTTCTTTAGCCGACTTAACCTCCCAGCCATTCAGAGCTATTCCTACCTCTAGCTGGTCTAGTATATCAAATCCATATACTGCCTTTTTGTTTGAAAATATTTTGCGCATAATCTGTTTGTTGCGCAAAATTCTAACATACTAAGGGATTTAGCGATCTATTCTGATAACTCTTGGTCCGTCTAGAACAAAAAGCCTTTCTGATTGCTGACCCGGTACGACTACAATATCGCGGATTTCAGAGAAGTAATTATCATTGCCTCTATAAATAATTTGCTCTTCGAAGTCATAGGCAGCCTCTCCACCATTTCTGAGTGAGAATACCAAGATTCTTTTGTTTGGAGCATCGGCAATGTATAGTCTATTTCCTGTCAATTCAAACTTAGTGGCCTTCTTTAACGAAGCTTCGTCTGCTGATAACAATCCATTAATGCTCATTGTGGCAGGCTCCCCACCGAAGTAGCGCTTCATTCCGATTCCATCGATAAGAGCATAAACAGATCCATCAACGGCTAAGTCTTTCGCTGTGGCCAACTCTCCGTCTGTCCTCCATACGCTTCCATCTCCTGGGATCTGGAAGTTACCTGCAACCGAGTTCTGCTTCATAATTGCTGGACGACTAGTATTGATACTGTACAGCGCAGCATTGTTATTCCAAACAAATATAGCGGATAGATTTCCTACACGATCTGAAGATAGTCCAGGCTGTCTGCGAACGCTTCCGTCACTTATATCGATTGTTCCAATAATACTTTCCGTACCTTGATCTACAAATACAAGATCGCCATCTTCGTCGACAGACAACATGCGTGGCTTAGAAAGACCCGTAACGAAGTTGTTTGCCTCCGATTGAATATTCGTGGCCATGCGATACACTACACCTCTGGCATTGTCGGCTACATAAAGCTGTCCCTCACTATATTCGATGTCTACTGCATCGACGCCTTGAAAGTTAACGGCCAAGTCTGCAACAAGTTGAGGCTGCGTGAATGCATTTACCCTCTGGATAGTATCTTTTTCGACCTGAACTTGAGAGATAATTTCATTTAGCGTCGACACCCCAAGTTCTTCCGATTTTAGCGTTTGAGCCTTTGCGGCCAATGCATCTAGCTCTCGAATTAGACTTTCCTTCTCGGCTTCTTGTCCACTACCAATACTTGCAGTATTTGCTCTTAAGCTTAGTCTCTCTAGCTCTGCATCGTAACTATCAACCTGATCTAGAATATCTTGTTCGTAAGCGCGTCTTTCGTTATCTATTACAGTCTGTCTGATTCCAAAAATCACTACTACTATCGCAACTACCATAACAACAGCTACAATTCTCCATTTTGGCGCAATGTATAGCCCAGGTTTTCGCCCACCACGAACATAATCTCCTCTACTGCCTGGTCTACCATGCCGTAAGCTTCTAATGGTCTCTTTTGATCTATCTGCAAATTCTTTGAGACCGCCTATTCCTTGATTTAGCATATTACCTACATCGATGTTTCTTGCCCCTCTAGTTGGAATCATCATTTCTCTACTTCTGGTTGATGGCATATCATCGTCTTCTACTTCGACCTCATCATCGTCAGAATCGTCATCAGCCTCTGCCCTAAGTGCACCAGATCTTAGGTCTTTTAACTTTGCAAATATTGCCATTGGAGCGGCTGTTATTTTACCTACGATGCCTTCGCCCTCAGCTTCTTCGTCTTCCTCATAGTAATCATCTTCTATTTGTTGAGTCTTGATCTTGTCTGTATCTTCTACTAATAGATCTTCTTCTGTATCTTGCTCAATTTCGGAGTATTCACCATCTAAATCACCATCCCTATTCAAGGCCATCTTAGTTCTTATTCCCGCAAAAGCACCAAGTACACCTGTTTTAACTTTATCTACCATGCCTACCTCTTCTTCTAAATCTTCGTCGCCCTCTTCGTCCAGGTAATCAACGTCATCATCATCTTGGGCTGAGTTTTCTTCTAAGTCACCCTCTTCATCTTCTGCATCAACTGATTCAGGCTCTGTAGTGATAGCAGCTGTAGCAGCTAGCGCAGGAACCTCTACTGGTTCTTCCACCTTCTCAACGGGTTTTTTAGCCTCTTTTTGTGCCGCCAACCACTCAGGATCTAGATCATAGCCTAGTACAATCATTGCACCTTCTTTTAGTTCGACATCTTCTATATCAAATTGGGTTAGTATTTCTTCACTTCCATCTTCTCCTAGCTGTTTTAATGCAGCGCTTGTTAAGAATAGTAGTCTGTCATCTTCTTCTAGTTTTACACTGCCTGTTCTAGCAAAACCATCTAACTCTGTATCTATTAATACTCCACTAATCTCAGCGATTTCTTGCCCCCTCGAAACCATAACCTTTGATTCGCCTACAACACCTAGGTAGAGAGTGTTGGAACGAATGATACCTACTAACATTTCGAAATCCACGCCTTTCTGAGCAAGCTCAGGCTCTCTATCCATTATCTGTGAGATTCTCTTATTTACTGAAAGTAATGCAGATTCGAAGTCCTGAAGTTTTGTAGGTTCTGTAGCGGTTTTGAAGTAAGTAGACTGCAGCTCGTCTTGTAGCAAGCTAGCCAAATTACCAAGGTCGAAATTGATCTCTGCTTTTATCGACATTACCGCAAACATCTCTCCTTGCAACTTTACTTGTGCAGAGCTATCCGGAGTATGTCCAAATACTCCTGACCAAACTTTCTTTGTGGGTGGTGCTATTTTAAAATCGGCAGTTATACTCATTAGAACAAAATCACTATTGCCAACAGTATAACGACTAATAGGCATATATGTACAATACCTATAAATTTAAAACTGCCCTCACTCGGAGTCTGGACCTGCCTACTTACGTTTCTAATGAAGTTATACAACACTAAGGCTACTAGAATATGTATTACAGCAATTATTATTGCGAATATTCTGATTGCAGCTATTACTTGTGGTGTGAATATCTGATCGATCTCCATGATTATCTACGCGTGTTCTTTAATGCTACATCCTCTAGATCCAATATCTTGTCTCTAACCAAAGTTGGGTTGGGAACCTGATTAAAGGTGATTACATTTCTATCTGCCGCACTGAAAATCTCTACATCTCCATAGTCAAATATAGATGGGAAAAACCCAACACTCTTCTGTTTTACATCTTGAACACTCACCAGAGAGGTTTCTGAAGCGCCACTAGAGGTGAATGGATGAAAATCAAAATCAATAACCCTCTCACTGGTTACTAAATATAGATTGTAATACCAGTCAGACAAATTCTTGATGGCATTTGTCATGATAAATGAGTAAAACATTAGAATTACTACAATAAATAGCCTCCAACCCAATACATCTATAAGGTTATAACCTACTACATCGGCTAGCAAATAAGCTATTGGTGGGAAAATCGCAGAACCAACTTCTCTACTTATCCATCCTAAATTCGTAAACCAATGTCTGCGCAGCAACATAAACACCTGTTCACCTTGGTTTTGAGTAGCAAAAGCCACGCGTTTAGGACGCATTACTAGCCCACTAAAGCCGGAGCCTTCGGTCGCTGGAATAACTGCTCTGAATTCTTGTTTCTTACGTTGGGCTGCCCACTCTTCTGGAGTTAACACTCTAGGTGGTAAGCCTGCCGTTTGCCTTTCTGCCATAGCAGATTTTAACATATATAGCCAGATATTTAGCCTTGAAGCATGTAGAATGTCAGACTATACATATAGTCATAAACTGACACATCTATAGAAGTTACGTGTCCCTGAGCATTCTTATTGATTCTACCAACCTTACCAGGCACTGTTGATCTTGTATAAGGTGAAAGGTAAGTACCTGCTTCAACCCTGGTACCAACTTGAACATGTAGCTGTGCTTCAGTCACAACTGAAGAAGGATTCTGTCCAACTACTGGTACGTTCACATACGATTGCGATCTAGGAACTTCGTATACGTAGTTATTCCATGCTGCCTTAAAAGACCATCCTGCTAACGGTCGAGATACTCCATTTGTACCGGTAAAAATCACGTTCGTAACTCTTTCCGAAGGATCTCTCTCGAATGAGACTGCTGCAACTTGGCCTCCAATTTGATTGTATAGATTATTGATGTAAGTATTTCCATTTCTATTCACATTCAACAGATTTGTCATATCTTGCATATTATATCCGTTGGTATCCCACATCCAGTTAGTATAAGCATAAGGCAAGGCAAATGCAGAGTCATCCACGCCTCTAAGGTACGAATAAGGCGTTCCACCACAAGTCATCGTTGAGGGATTGCAGTAACTCCAAACCGTGTCATTATTTGCAGTACCATGTCCCTGATTATTGTCAGATGAGTAAAGCGCATTGATTAGCTGCCCATTGTGAGTTGCACCATGAGATACCACAAATTTTTTGCTAGTCTCTGTTGCTGCCCACTGTTTTGCATTTCCCCCTTTATATACCTGACACACTGCACTCGTACAGATAGGCTGACCACCTCTAGATTCGTTGTAGTAGACTGCGTAGTTTCTAGCAGCAATCACTTGAGCTTTAATCGCTTCTTCTGGCCAACAATCCCATACCGTCGAAGTATTATCTAAAACATATTTATCTGGGCGATCTGCAACCTGTTGGGCAGTGCCGCATGCTTTATCAGGAACTTCTCCTAGCCCAGCAACATACTCGTCTGCTGTCATTGTGCCAAAGCCTTCTACCTTTACGTTCTTGGACTTAGATTCTAAGTGGGTATCTTTATAGTAGAAAGCTAAGATGTCTGCGGCACTCCATCCAGATAGTGCTGCTCCATAAGCACCGAACTGCGAAAGCCCAACTCCATGTCCTTGATATAAATCCCTACCTTGTCCTACAAAATAGAACTCGCCAGCTAGAACCTGAGGTGCTTCGTCACTATTACTTCCCTGAGTTAATAACCAAGCTTCGTATTGCTGTCTGGCCTTTTGCTCGTCGGACAACTGCTCGATATTCGACTGGACTACAGCCGCATCCGCTCTTAACCCTGCAACATGCCCATATACATTACTTGCCGAACTATTCAGCAGCGCTAATTGGTATTCCAACTGTTCTTTCTGTTTCTTTAACTCTTGATTTTGCTCTTTTAGTGAAGCCGTCTCTGTCTCGAAGGCAGTAATCTCGTCTAGTATTCCTAAGATTTCTCCACCTAGGTCGTCAATGTCTCCTTGTTCCACTGCTATCACCTGAGCCTGATACATTCTAGATTTTATTGATTTACTGATTCCACCAGTAAGATTGGCATTTATCCTATTAGTAGCCTTCCAATTCCGATACGAATGATTTACTGCAATATCCTGATGAGCTTCTCTTTCTTCCTTTTCTAGTATCTTAAGTTGGCTGGTTTCTTCGAGAATCTCGAGTTGAAGTGTGTTTGATTTAATTGTAGCTTCTAACTTCTTTATCTGCGCTTTTAGTTTTGGAATTTCACCTTGCGTCTGTCCGATCTCCGAGTTAAGTGCAGCTAATTCACTGTTAGCTTTAGCTAATTGTTCTTCGATGGAACCTAGATGATCTTGTTGCTCATTAATGTCGTCCTCAATATCGCTGAGAGTTCTCGCCCTTAATGAGGCGAACGGAGAGACTACCGCTAATATTGTGAAGATTGTCACCAGAAAGGCTACTGGTAAACGTTTTTTCATTGGCATTATAGTGCAAGGTTAACAAGAATAACCTGACCGACATCCGTCAGCTGATTTATTCTAGCATTCGCAAAGTCTTTAATTCCATCTTCTAGATGATGAAGTACGTTTACCAGTACGAGTGGAACCATCGGATTCATCTCCCACTCGTTAAATTTAACGAATAGTATTAGTCCATAGATTTCACTGATAGTTAGGTCTTTAGTCTGCCATTGCTGCAAATCTATACTCCTGAACAGCAAGCTCGTACCATCAATCCTAACCATATCGAATCCATCAAGTAAGTCAATTGGGATTCCTTCTTTAACATCATCTTTCTCTGGATTAGAAAGCAAATCAATCAATTCTTTGATTCTTTGGTAAGAGTCACTTTTCTTGAGGTCAGCGTCTAATCGTGCTTTATCAACTTTTAACATATCTTTATTCCTGCGCTTAGACAAAAACTCTTCAGGGGTTAGCTCGACAGTATTAAGACCTTCTAGTTGCTTTTTTAGTTCCAGGATTTCTTTCTCTAGAGTATTTTTCTTTTGCTGAAAGTCCTTATATTCCTGCCCGCCCAGCTTTTCTTTAACAGCCTGCTGCAAAGATACAAACTCTCTTTTGAGTGCTTGAATCCAGGCTTTATCGACAAAAAATCTTTCAAGAACTGAGACTCTCTTAAGCTTAGTTTCGTTAACGGGAGTTATCTCAGAATCTACAGGTCCAGAGACTTTTACACCCCCGATAACTCTCACCTCGGAAGGTGTTAGTCTAGCGTTAAACCATACCAAGAAAGAGCTCAATCCAAACAGCACACCAGCTACTAGAAACTGTAGTTCAGCAGTTATCAGTGTAGTAACTAATCCAAAAATTAGCACTGCAGCTGCTAAAAATGGTCCTATTGGTGGAATGGTTGGGGCACGCACAACGCTGTCAGAATGCATACTTTCTCCTTTCTCCGAGTCTGCAGCAGATTCAGCTAATTTGCGAAGCTGTTCATCTCTTATTGATTCTAATTCACGTTCAAATTTTTGAGCCTCTGCCTCTAGGTTTTGATTTAGGAGCTCACCGTATTGTTGCAGACTTGAAGATATTTGTTGCTGCTGAGACAGTATTCCGTTTACAGAGTCTAACTTTTCGACTATCTGCTGCATCTCTTCTTTTTTTTCTTCTAATTGACCTGATACAGTATCAGCTTGGTTCTGAGATTCGAGCTCTTCTTCTACTTTGGCAATGTCAGAAATGATTCTAATCATTTTTTCACCTTTATCCGGAGCAAGTTGTGCAAGTTCTTCCTTCAGCTTCGTAGGGGAATGATCAATTCTTTTAACCCCTTTCGAAGATTTAAGAAGACTGATAAGACGATCAAGCATCTCTTGTTTGTCTTCTCTATATTTAATCAAAAACTTAGCAAACATCTCTTCTGGGATTTCTTCGCCTCTTTTCTCACGAATCCATTCTGATACAGAGTCAGAGCCTGCAGGATCAAAGGTAATGCTGTCAGTTTCGTAGTTTCTGCCGATACTTAGCTTACTACCGTCAATATCCAACTCTAAAACAGAATTGAGAGGGCTACCAATCATATCTTTCTTTACAGAGAAAGAGCTGAGATCATTTACAACTAGGTTGATATGGCGCTCTTTTACATCTAGAGACTGCGAAAAGTCTACCGCAAAGTGAGTTTCTGTCTCTTTATCGTTAAAGCTGTAATTTGTGTACTTTACTTGTTTGGGCATAGTTATACTTATTGCACATTACCGCCTCCGCCTCCACCTCTGGTTACTTGCTCTTGATCTAAATCATCCGAAATCTGCTGACACTCTGAGGCTTGCCCTAAACTTGCAAAACAAAGCTGTTCTCGATAGCAGAGTTCTACTAAGCTAAATATCGGTGTACCCGAGACAGGATCTTGGTTCTGAGTATTATTCGAGCAAGATCCCACAGCACTATTACATATAGATGCGCAGTTAGACGGATCAAAAAAACTAAAGAAACCTTGCCCAGACTGACAACTATTAGTACAGCTGGCTATTAACCCATTCACCGTATTTACCTGAGAAGTACCACATGCGGTCGGAAAGAAAAATTGAAAACCTGGCAACTCAAGTTCGCTATAACAGCTGTTATCGCGATCAATAGATAAGACGCTAAAGAAAGTATTTAATGCAGGATAAGAAAGGAATACTAGGGCTATGCCTATCATCCAGTTTCTAAAACGCTTTACAACTTCTCCAAGCGCGATCTCATTCCCGAACGAAGTCATATAGTAGAATCCTATCCAGATCAAAACGAATGTGAAGAAAATTCCAGCGAGCGCCCATACTGCATATAAGATCCTAACGAACCAGAACTCCAGAACTCTGAATTGAGGGGGGTTGAGGCTGGCAATAACTTCCGTTCCACTCTGATAAACACATACGAAACCTTGGGATGTACTCTTTACTCCTGGAGGACAGCTAGCATCTCCTGCGCTTTGGTCTACAGGATCTCCATCACCAAGAACATCGAGACAACTATACTGATTACAGTCATTACCGCTAAAGCTATTTGCGTCAATGCGACTGGAACCAAAGGTTCCAAACGCGACTATCAACCAAGATAGTAATAAAATCAGTTTAGGAAGTTTAGATAATCCTTTCATAGGATTATTCTAAAGGTTTTAAGAATGGATTACTAGAAACTCTACTCCTCAGGTACGTTAAACACGTCATTAATATCCTCCTGGTTTGCAACCAGTCCTGAAGCGTTAAAGAATGCTAATACTAATATCAATCCAATAATACCTACAAATAGTACAGCAATACCTATGAATACACTTCGAATTGCCTTTTGAGCCTCTGCAATTTTTCCTTCTTCCCCCTGTGACTGGATGTATTTAACACCTGCCTGCACAATGATAAACACAGAGATGATGATAATTCCGATAAATAGCAACGAAACTATTTGCTGCAATCTAGTCTGAGTAAAACCAATTACCTGTCCAGTTGCATTTTCTGCACTATTTATCCCTAAAGCGTTACAGATAGGTCCTATAAAAGTACAAATACCAATAGTTCCCTCATTTACTCCACCAGCACCAGTTTCCGACGTTGTCGAACCTGCTGCAGAGACACCAAAAGGAACTATTCCCATTAGGAAGAATACTGCAAATGTTAGAAAAACTGATATCGATAATGTTTTAAGCTTTTTCGTCATAATTGTGTTGTAAACTTTATTAATCTTAGATTAAGTAACTCAATACTTCAAGTAGTATTGCTTTAGCAACCTATTGTGGTGTGGCTGTATCCTGTGTCTGAGTTGATTGTGTGCCAATCACCTCATCTAGTGGTACTTCTGATGCTACAAGTCCTGAAGCATTAAAGAAAGCTAATAATAGAATCAATCCGATAATACCTACGAATAGCACAGCAATTCCAATGAATACGCTTCTGATTGCTTTCTGCGCTTCTTGGATCTTACCCTCCTCCCCCTGCGATTGGATGTATTTAACTCCGGATTGCACGATTATGAATACAGAGATCAAAATTATTCCTATAAACACCAATGAAACTACCTGACTAACCCTCTGCTGAGTGAAACCTAGCACAATTCCTGGAGTCTCTGGATCTGTAACGTCTTGAATACCCAGAGCATCACAAATCGGTTTTATAAAAGTACATACATTCACATCACTAAAATCGATTGTACCCGTGTTATCTTGAGCATTTACTCCAGAAATTGGGACCATCAATGTGGCAAATAAAACTAGCGCAGTAGTAAGAATTTTAGTGACTTTGGACATAAATAATTTTTAACTAATTAAATCTTACAGCAAATCTGGGTTTAATATCTGATCTACGCCTTGTTCTTGGCTAATAAACTGATCTGCATTAAAGAACGCTAATAATAGAACAATCCCAATCACACCTAAGAACAACATCGCAATCCCAATAAAAACACTTTGAATAGCTTTCGTCGCTTCTGCTATCTGACCTTCTTCTCCTTGTGATTGAATGTACTTAACGCCAGATTTTACGATTATAAAGACCGCAACAATTATTATTACTATGAATACCAACCCAATAATTATCTGGATTCTATTAACTACAAATCTTGAAGCATCACCTGGAGTATCGCCTCCATCCGTGAATGTATTACACAGAGGGCCAAACACAGAACAAAGGTCTGTACCCTGGGCAATAACAGGGCTTACGAACCCGAACAAAGAGCTCATCATGAGTAACCCTATTAGAATTGAATTTCTAAACTTAATTATTCTCATATTAATTACCTACACATATATTAAAATTCTGGTCGCAAACGGTATAACATCCTATTGTTGCAGGTACGCATGCCGCCCTACACCTAACCCTGTCTGCTGCACACTCATCCGTCGTTGAACCTACACAAGAATCATAGCCGTCACGGCAAGCCCTAGAACAACCAGCATCCCCAGGTGTGCATCTACTATCACACACCTCTCTATTCTCTTGGCAGACACTTCTACTGCCAAAATCACATAACCTATCTGGATCGGCATCTTGTATCCCTTCTTGCTGGGATTCTAATACCACCTGAAAGTAATACCTGCCATCAGCACAAGTACTGAACTGTTTAGGCCAAGTCAAAAAGTTACCAAATCCTAAGAAACTTGAGAATAGAATTAAAACCACAAAGAAGCCAAACATAAATGTAATAGAGATAAATACGTTCCCAAATCTTTTCTTAGATTGACCTATCATATCCTCACTACCCTCACTTCTGAGCCAATCAAATCCGGCCCTAACCGCAAGTAATACCCATGCTATGGCAATCACTATAAAGATCAAATTGAGGAAAAGAGTTATGTAAGAAATTATCGAGAAATTACCTACCTGCACCCCACTCAGAAAAGTGGGAAGTGTTATCGTACCAAGCCCAAAGCTATTTCCAGAATCCACATCTATTCCTGTACCGCTAGCATATACAGGTAAAACCGTAACCAAGAATAGTAGAGCTATTGTAATTACTTTTAATTTCTTCATAGTTTATGATTCCACAGTATCCAATCCTAGATTGCTAAAATCAACAATCTCATTGATTGATCCAAGTCCCAAGAAGTTTGCAGTCAACTGTGCGATTAAGAAGCTTAAGGCAATTATGCCCAGTCCTACCAAAGCATTTCTGAGTATCTTTGCTGATTTTATGACGTCGTCATCCGACTCTGCTCTAGCTCTTAAGAAAGATCCATATACACCTAGTCCAGTTACAGCTATTGCAGCCACTGCTAGGAATAAGTTAAAGGCGACATACAACAATGTCTGAAGGAACAAACTACTATTAGCTCTGATAGCTACTCCAAAGAAGTTCACGTTCAGTATCTCTTGAGTTTCTGGATCTGCAGTGGTCGAGTCGCCTGGGCAGATAAATAGTTGGCAATCTGAGCTCGGTCGTAAAATCTTCTCGCGTTGGCAGGCGTTGTCTACGACAGCTTTCTGTCCACCGCAGTCCGGAACTTCGTCTCCTGCATTAATTGGAGAAACAAGCGGCAAAATGAATAGTCCTACAGAAAGAATGAAAACACTGGTTAATATACGCTGCATATTTTATAGATCTACTAGATTACCTCTAACACCGATAAGACTTCCGACAAGTTCCACAATTACAGGGGCTAATACTATAATTACGAATCCTACAATTGCAGACACAATAATTTTGCTACTCTTGGCTACTGCTTCATCACTGTCTTGAGCTGTTAGTCTGACCCAACCACCATAGATAAGTACCACAATTAAGGCAACTACCACTACCGTTCTCACAACGCCTCCAAGTCTGGTGACTAATTCTTCTAGGGAGTTAACGGTTACTGGGTTTTCCACTCTAACCAGTGCAAATACTGGGTTAGCAAATATACCAGCAACTAGTACAAAATTAACTACAAAGAACCCTAAGTATGTCAGTCTTTTCTTCATTTAAGTTTTACCCTGATATAAAAAAGCCTTCTGGTACTATATCCAAGATGTTCACTCCAATTACTTGTAATAGTAATACACTGAATAATACCAAGACTATCGCTCCAAGTGTAGAAAGTACGCCCTGCCTTGCCTCACTGATTTTACTTTCGTCCCCTGTTTGATAAAGGAATCCAAGGTAAATAAGCCTTAGTAGTGCGACTCCACCCATAATTCCAAGTCCGATTCTAGCTAGGTTGGCAAATAGAGCTGCTGGAGTTGTGCTTAAACAACCGAGTCCCGTCCAAGTTCCTCCGAGAGTTATACAGCTTCTGCATTCGTAAAACTCATCAGTAAATGTTCCATTGTCTTGTCCAGGACAGTTGCGAACTCCGAAGGCGTTTGAATCATTTGGGCCATTTACTACTGGATCATTGCCGGTCGTATTGCCATCGGGATCCAGAACATCATCACCAGGAACATAATCAGGATTCCAATCCAATATATTCTTTATTTCACATACCGTTGCCGTAGAAGCGTCAGGAGGTGGATTAAGGTCAACAACCGTGAAGCTGACAGGGGCTGCTGTCACCCTTGCACCAGAGAGATCTACCTCTAGAGGATCTTTGGAGTCTATTGGAATAGGAACAACTTCGTCTAATCCCAGCCCATCGATAGAAAGTGCATAGGAATTACCCGGTGCATCATTAAGACAAGTTCTATATACCGTAAGACTTGCCTCCTCTGTATCGGGATCATAATCTGCATCCAGCTCACAATAGTTTGAGTCACACACTTCTGCGCTTGTTGCTCTAAAGCAGGCAAAACCTTCTGCTGTAAACCCATTCCTTATATCGGCACCAGGGTCAATAACCTCTAGCCATTCCCTTAGACTGGCCTCGTATCCTACCACCTGAGGTATACCATTCACTACCGTTTGTCTCCTCTGTGTACAACTACTTTGACAAGTTGCTTTAAAATCATCATAACTGATCGAGGTGTTATACAAAGTTTCGACAGAACTAACTACCCCATCTGCAGTACAGTCACAGAGTTCTGGATCACAATCATTTTGTTCCTCTACCGAATAACGATTAAATACACAGTCACCATCAGTTCCCGTACAGGCAGTTAAGCACTGCTGATGACTTGAGGTACTAGAAGCATCGTTAGGAATACACCTAAGATTTGACCCAGGGGTGCAAACATCAAATCCTATAAAGCATTCGCTTCCTGCAGTCCTCGTAACTAGATTACGCACGTCAACGTCGAAAACCTGATATGTATTACCTGAGAAATCATCTTTTCCTATTATTGGTGAACTAGATAGACTATCGTCGTAATCAATAAAGTTATAGAAACCATCACGAGAACTAAATTCATCTACTACCAAATTAAAAGGATGATTACATTGAAGGCCAGTGCCACATGCAGGACTATCTGGACTGGCAAAAAGCGCACCTCCTCTGGCAGTAGGTCCGCAACTTGTACGCTCCGAAAATCCGCTACCAGGGGTAAAAGTACCTAGCCCGAACCATTGCTGACATTGATTATCACTAATACAACAACCGGTTTCTCGACTTGGAGCAATCTTACCTGGATCTTGTTCCACCGTAATCGTTCTTTGACATATATTTACTAAGTTACTACCTAGATCTCCCTTGATTCTTAATGTAAGAGAGTGGTTCCCTGCTGTTTGGCTAACTACGAAATTACGAAAATCAATATAGGCATCCTCCCCAGAAGGATTATTATTTGAAAGTGCAGCAGATAGTACCACTGCCTGTGGTGTTGGCGTAGCTCCAGAGTAGGTGAAATTAGAAAGTTTGTACTCTCTGGCATTTGCTCTCAGCTGTGTATAGATTTCTCCAGGCCGCTGATTAGAGAAAGAGGACTGGAATTGCTGGTTTTTAGTGACATTTGTAACACTAAAAATAAATTCGGAAGAAAAGTAAATCTTCCCCTCATTTGTGTTCGCGTTGTAATCAGCTACTGATGGATATACTCTGAGAATACAGTCATTATCATTTATTCCCTCGGCACTAATATTAGAAGTACCATTCAAAAATATCTGAGCTAAAAAGGTACCCATAAAGAGAATAACCAAAATCATCTGAATTGTCCTTTTTATATTAATCTTCATAAGTTTCTTGCCAATTTATCTATTATTCCAAGAATCGCTGGGTTAAACAACCACAACATTTTCAATAGTGTTAAATACCATCTTCTTTCCAGAAATCAACTCACCTTTTACCACAGCCTCAGCAATCTTATCCTGCACCTGCTCTTGAATAACTCTACCCAATTGTCTTGCTCCATAAACTGGATCGTAACCAAGTTCTGAGATTTGCAAAAGTGCTGCATCCGCGAATTCTACATCAACACCTTCGTCAAACATCTGTTCTTTCAGACCTTCCAACATTCTTCTAGCGATTTCTTGTACCTCGATCTGACTGAGCGGCTTAAACATAATTACCCGATCAAACCTATTCAAGAACTCTACCCTGTATACCGTTCTGAGTACGGGAGTGACCTGTTTAACTACCTCATCGTATTTGGCTCCTTGCCCAATTAGCTCAGCAATTTGGCGAGAACCAGCGTTCGAAGTCGCCACAATAATAGTGTTAGCAAAAGAAACCTTTCTGCCTGCTCCATCGGTAATAGTACCTTCGTCTAGAATTTGTAAGAATAAGTCTAGTACTTTTGGATTAGCCTTTTCTAACTCGTCTAATAGAACCAAAGAGAAAGGTTTTGATCTGACTGCCTCTGTAAGAAATCCACCAGAAAACTCCCCGTCTTTAAGCTCTCCGATTAGTCTGCCTAGATTCTCTTCTTCTTGATATTCCGACATGTCTACTCTGACCATCATCTTAGCGTCTCCGTAGTATTGAGCTGCCAATGTTTTGGCCACCTCAGTTTTTCCAACCCCCGTCGGCCCGAAGAATAGGAATGTCGAGATTGGCCTGTCACCTTTATTAAATCCTGCTCTTGCCCTGCGTAGCGCAGCGGCAACAGCCTTGATGGCGGCATCCTGCCCCACAACCCTTTGATGTAGTGTCTCTTCAAGTTTTAATAGTTTGTCGGCCTCTTCTTTAGTGATCTTTCCTACGTTTACCCCCACTTTTCTAGATACCACCTGACTTACTGTTTCTTCGGTCAGATATACCTCGCCTTTATTGCGAGCCTCGACCATCACCTCTTCTAATATCGCAATTGCCTTTATGGGCATAACCCTGTCGTGGTCGTATTGGGGAGCCAGCTTGATAATTAGCTCTAGTGCATTCACTTCGACACTGACTCCATGCTCAGCCTCTAGCTTCGGAGTCTCATCGATTAGAACCTGAAGTGCGACAAGTGCACTCGGCTCTGCCATCTCCACAATTTCGAATAGTGAAGACATACTTTGATTAGACTCTAGAATTCTACGGTAGTTAGCGGAGTTGGTTGTCGCCAAGATCTGCATATCAGTATTGCGGATTGCGTTCTCCAGAATATTCATTACCTCTTGTTGATTGTCTTTACGAATATTTATCAGCTGCTCAACCTCGTCTAAGACGAGTACTACATCCTTGGTTTTAATTACCTCGTCGAATAGATTCTGTAGGATTGCTTTAAAGTCGTCTAGCGAAACACTATCTGTATATGCTCTTGTGAAATCGAACACTACCAACCGCTTATCTTTAAGCTCTATTGGCACATCTTCGACAACCATTCTTACAGCCAAATGCCTCAAAAAATGAGACTTACCAACTCCAGAAGGACCTATAATTAGTCCGGCCATTCCGTCTGGTCGCTGCAATATATTTATTACTTGCTGCATTTCCTCTTCTCTACCGATACTTGTTACAAAGGCTCCCTGGGCTGCTTGTCTTGTATAGTCTTCTCCGTAGGTCTCTAATGTTGGCGCGTATCTTGATGTGTATGCTCTGTTAACAGTACCCGTAGGTTTTAGATATGCCATCTGATGCCAGATACGCACATATTTATCTCGTTGGTTCTCTGTCTTTAGCCATAGCTGCAGAGCTTCTAAGGCATCCTGTTGTACATCAAACTCTTCTAGCTGCTGCTTCCAGAGATGGTCTGCGAATACGAAAAAAAAGCTGACAGCGTTAATATCTTCGAATACAAGTTCGAGGGATTTATTAAACACAGCATTAAATAGTCCTTTGTAGTGGAGGTCCCAATTGGTATTGATTAGCTTCGCATTAGCCAAAGCTTTCTCACGAAAAGTAACAGGATCTACTCCCAGCCTATGCATTAGTGGTTTAACCTTCTTATGGGTGAGCGTATAGTCGATCATGTCGTCTACAAATGAGTCGTGATGCTCGTAAAAGCTCTTATCTATCAGCGATAGAATCGGGAACGTCATGTAGTCATCAATTTCGATCTCTTTTACTTTGCCACCTGGAATTGCATTAAGTAGTTCTGAAAACTGCTCGCGTTCAAGGTTAAATTGAAAGCGATCTCTGTCGCGCAATAGGTATCTACCGTATACAAAATCGAGTACACCAGCCCAGAATAGGAGTTCTTGCGGAGTTCGAGCTATGATAATTCCGAGGTCTGGCCATGCTGCCACAAAGAACGTCCATACAACTGCCCCACCCATCGCTAATATACCCAGCAATCGCAGCATAGTGCCCAAGGCCTTCTCTGCTTTGTACCTTGGGATCTGCTTACCTTTATAGTGCAACAAGTCAGCCCAGTCGATTACTAGAGGCAATCCATTATATTCACCAATTTGTTCTCTACCTTGTGGAATCTTCATGATGCAATACCGAGCAAACTAAGTGGAATCTGGATGATGGCGATAATTGGCAACAGCGCAAAAATCAGTAAGAAAATACCAAGTGGAATTATTGTAATCAGGGAAAGTGTTCCACCAATCAGCATCCAAGTAAATCTGACGCTAAAGCCGATAAATCTACCAATAGCTGAGTAGTCTTGAAACAAAGGCTGACCAAGATTCTTGGCCATATCTACTGTATAGGTGAACTGCAAAATAAACATTTCGAGCTTCCGCAATTTTACTACCATATCTTTTACTTTGATTGCATACCACCACACAAAGAAGTTGAGAATATATTCCTGCACGGGCAATGTGGTTAACTATGAATATGATAAAGCAAACAAGGCGGCTCCGCCACAGCGGAGCCGCCTTTGGGTGCAGTCGATTTATGGTTTTTCAAAAGCTACTAGAAAATTCTCATGGCCAAAGAAACTAATAAATATTTTGATTCCCCTTTCTGATTCCCTCCAAATATAGCTGAACGTACTATCTTGAGAGTCTCTTTTTGAGAATCCCAGCTTTTCTACCCAATCAAACTCTTTATCAAAAGTCTTTTTGTTTAGAGGGTCAGCATGAAGTAGCCTAATCTTAT
>CAYGMI010000017.1:0-6833 GCA_964351125.1 uncultured Candidatus Saccharibacteria bacterium
GAAACAAAAGAGAGTAGGCAGCTAGAAGCAAGTCTTGATCCTCAAGACATTGCCGATGCAAATGTGTTCATTATTTGCGTTCCGACCCCTGTGGACGAAAACTTTGACCCTGATTATGGTCCTCTATTAAAGGCTGCCACAATGGTAGCTACTTATATCAAAAAAGGAGATATTGTAGTAGTAGAGTCAACCATCAATCCAGGTACATGCGAAGAAGTAGTAATTCCAGCAATGCAGGGACTCATTGACCTAAAGGCTGGAGAAGATTTCGATGTAGTTCATGCACCGGAACGGATTAATCCAGGCGACTCTAAATGGACAGTATACAACTTGCCCAGAAATATTGGAGGTACTCGTGTTGAAGCTGCAGAGTCTATCGCGAAACTGTATGCAGAGTTTATCGAAGCCCCTCTGAATGTTGTATCTAATCTAAAAGTAGCAGAAGCATCTAAGATTCTAGAAAATAGTTTTAGAGATGTGAACATTGCCTTCATCAACGAACTAGCGATGTCTTTTGATGCTATGGGAATTGATCTTCCTGAGACTATAAGTGCGGCATCAAATAAACCAATGGGATATATGCCTTTCTGGCCAGGACCTGGAGTTGGAGGACATTGTATTGCAGTAGACCCTTATTATCTAATTCGCAGAGCTGCTCAAGTTGGATTCAACCACAGATTCTTAAAAGAAGCCAGGCAGATTAATAATGAGATGCCTGAGTATGTGATCGATAAAACAATGCACCTGCTAAATGAACTGGAGCTACCAATTAAAGGCACTAAGATTGCGCTTCTAGGGTTGAGCTACAAGGCAAATGTGGGAGACCTAAGAGAAAGCCCGGCACTCGAGGTTCGAGATCATCTAAAAAGACTTGGAGCAGACCTAAAAGTGTACGAACCATACATTGCAGCCGATTCAGATGTTGATAGCTTAGATGCAGCTCTAGAATTTGCTGATGCTGTAGTTATTACTACAAACCACAAAGAGTTCTTAAATATGACAGGTGAAGTATTCGCCAAAGCAGGAGTGAGAGCAGTTGTTGATACTAGAAACTGTTTAGATAAGAATAGCTTTACTGACGGGCAAGTACTTTATACAGGAATAGGTAGACAGGGGAACTAGTCCCAAAACGTGAACTTATGAAGATTGCAATTAACGCAGCAGAAATAAATCGTGACGGTGCAGGTATATGCTACGTAATTCGTGGTCTAATTCGTGGAGCTATTCAACATCCAGAGCATGAGTATTTGGTAGTTGTCAGAAGCCTAAAAGACTTTAACTCCTCGTTCGAAGTAGAAGGAGGGATCGAACTGCCTTCTCATATAACAGTTTTTGAGTTTCCGCGAATCCGTAGGATTCGCGGCGGAGCTATAGCATGGAACTTTAAATTAGCTGGATTGCTGCGACGTCAAAGCGTGGAAGTTCTTATAGAACCAACGGTATCGCTAATGAGTGTATTCTTCGCTCATACTGCCCAGGTCATATATGACATGACTCATAGAGGTGAACAAAAATTTTTTAGTTTGAATTTTCGAGTAAGGACAAGTTTATTCATGTTAGCTATTATGCATCGTGCGCAGAGCTTATTAGTAATTTCCGAGACAACTAAACAAGAGGTGCTGAAGGTTTACCCGTGGTATAAGAAACCTATTAAAGTAATCCCCCTTGGATTAAATAATTGGGTAGATGAGGCAGTTGAGATGGAGAAGCTGTCAGAGGTAAGAGAAAAATACAACTTGCCCGACTATTACTTGCTCTGTGTAAGTACATTGCAGCCGCGCAAGAATTACGAGGGTATAATAGAGGCTTTCGCTGCGCTACCGCCAGAGTTTTCAAACTATATGCTTGTAATAGTAGGTGGTAAAGGTTGGTACTTCGACACTATCTTTAAGAAAGTATCGGACCTAAATATGCATGACAGAGTAATCTTTTTGGGATACGTGCCAGATTCTGATATGCCAAGTATCTACGAGCAGGCTTCGGCTTTGGCTTTTATGAGTTTTCAAGAAGGTTTTGGACTACCTCTCATTGAAGCAGTTGCCAAAGGGCTCCCGGTCGCAGCATCAGACATATCTGTCTTTAAGGAGTTAGATTTGGGCGATAACGTTTCTTTTGCTAACCCAAAGGACGTAGAAGCAATGGCTTTGAGTTTTCAAGAAGTTCTAAGAATGCGTAAGATTCCACCTAAGAAAGCATTCTACGAAAAGTATTCTTGGAAATCTTCTATGACAGCAGTTTTAGCAGGTATAATGAACACGAATGATCGCAGTTAAGTATCTAAAACAATATTCCGCTCAAATTTTCTGGATTGGACTAGGTCTTTCGCTACTATTACTTGCAATATTCTCCAATCAACTTGATTCAATTCTACTGTTGAGCGATTTTCTAACTATAATGCTTGGGATAATAGTAGAGGCACTACCTTTTGTGGTGATCGGTGTTGTAGTTTCTGTGTTGGTTGAGCTTTATATAACCCCAGAGTGGATACTGTCGAAGGTGCCCCAGAACAGATTTATTAGTCATCCAGTGATATCACTACTGGGAATAGTTATGCCAGTTTGCGAGTGCGGGAATGTGCCTGTAGTTAGAAGATTTCTGCTTCATGGGTTTAGTGTCTCTCAGGCCACAACATTCCTATTGGCAGCACCAATAGTGAATCCGATTACATTTATATCGACTTTAGAGGCATTCAACTTCGACCCTTCGGTGGCATTCATAAGAATACTAGCGGGGTTCGCTATTGCTAACATTATCGGTATCTTCTTTAGCTATATCAAGGATCAGAAACAGCTGCTTACTAAAGGATTTCAGCATGATATTGAGTGCGCCCACGATCATGATCATGAACCTAAGTTAAAAAGAGGATTGGACACGTTTAGAGAGGAGTTTATGAACACAACCAAATTGTTAGTTTTCGGTGCAGCTATTGCAGCCTTTACCCAAACTGTAATCCCTAGAGGAATAATAGAGTCGATTGGAAGTAGTGCAGTCTTGTCGGTGCTAGCAATGTTGGTGTTAGCATTCGTAGTATCGATCTGCGCAAATATAGATGCATTCTTTGCCCTAGCTTATGCTGGGACTTTTACAAAGGGTTCGCTACTAACCTTCATGGTATTCGGACCGATGATTGATATCAAAATGTTAACTATGCTCAGAACTACCTATACTCCGAAAGCACTAGTTGCGATCACAGCATTGGTGACTATTTTCAGTGTCATCCTTGGTCTTTTAGTCAATTTATTAACCTGATGAACAAACGCTTTTTCGAATACACAATTATTCTTTTGTTTGGAATCTATGTTTTAGAGTTAGCTAGCACAGGTGGGTTAGCGTTCTACATTCATCCTAGATACTTCTTGGTCACCACAATTGCCTCAGTTCTATGTGCTCTTGTTGGATTTGGTGGAATTATTTACGAATTAAGGCTTCGAGATCCAAAGAACGAACAGAAGGTCGATTGGCGTAGACTTGTGGAATTTGCGAGTAATAAATATTTTTTAAGTATTTTTATCTCGGGAATACTTATTCTGGGATTTTTATTTCCTCCTAGATCGTTATCGAGTAGGGCTGCTTCACAAAGAGCTTCTTCTAGTAATATTGTAATTGCAGAGGCTAATACAGCCGTAAGTAGGTTTGTGAGTCAGAGAGATAAGTATGGTGTCGCTGAGTGGGTATCAGAGATTAGCAAACAGCCAGATATCACAAAGTATGTTGGTGAGACAGTTAATGTGGATGGTTTTATCTATGTACCAGAAGGTGCTCCTAGGAATGCATTTAATGTATCTAGATTTGTGGTGCGCTGCTGTGTTGTAGATGCCACACCTCTAGGGTTAACAGTGATTTCTGAAGGATGGCAAGATGACTTTAAAAGCTCAGACTGGGTCAGAGTAAAAGGTGAATTTGGTATTCTTGATGTTGGAGAACAACAATTATTAGTTATTGAACCTACCGAGATCATAGTAGAAGAGGTTCCTGATTATCCATACGTGTACTAACCATGTTAAGCCAAGAGAGATTTATAAAAGCTACTTATATGCTTGTCGCAGGAGGACTATTTGTGGCTATATTGCTGGGATTATCCTCTGAACTGCGTAGACCCCATGTGAATTTTATATCGGTTCTAGGTGGGGTAGAATCTGCGGAGCAGGCTGGGCAGCAGGTGAGGATAGGATTTAATCGCCCAATTAATTGGGATAATCAGAACGAGTTAATTACAATCAATCCAGAGGTGGATCATTCTCTATACTCAGCTGGCGATACTTTAGTGGTAGTTATGAATGAAGTGTTGCAGCCTCAGTCAGATTACACAATAACAATTAGTGATCAGTTACAGGATGTCTACGGTAAGAAAATAGAGGACAAGTATGATGTTTCGTTTAGCACCAAGTCTAGATCTCTCGCTTTTATAGTCAGAGACGAGTCAGGAGACAGGATAGTAAAATCCAATGACAGTCTACAAAACCTCGAAGATTTATACACAGCAGATACAATCACTCGGTTCGAAATCAATGATGATTGGCTAGCGGTGGTATCAGCATTCGATACAGGAGCTACCGAGTTGATAATTGTAGACAGGGCTACAGGTAGAGAGAAGCGCTTAGAGTCTTCGGGAGAAAGTAGAATATCTGCTTTAGATATTTCTGAGGAGCTAGGCAAAATAATGTATACGGCTCAACCGGTAGAAATTGCAGGAGAGATAGCTATAGCTCAAGGACCTCATATAATTAAGACTTATGACTTTAATACCGGCGAGACAGAAGTTTTCGAGACAGGGTTAGGAGAGCAAGACTATATAGAAGTGAGGTTTACTTCCGATGGTTTAGGTCTAATTGTGAGGGCAGGGGACGGTACCTACTATCTATTCGACTTTAATAATACTGACGTAAATGTTTCTCTTGGTAAGCATATTGCAGTGAGTAACTTTAGTAAGGATGGTGACAAGGTGATGTTCATGGATCAACCAATCGGTCAGGTCTATAGTGCTTACCCAACTGTGGTTATTGCAGACGAGGATAGAAATCTTACAGACGTGACAACCTCTGGGGAGTTTTGGATAGACCTTAGGTTTATGAATACGTCCGATAATGTTTTGTATGCTGAGCAATACGCCGAGTTGGCTGGTGCAAAAGGAATATTTAGAATCTTTAAATATAACCCACAGACAAAAGAATCTGAGTTTCTATTGCAGGATGAGGAGCAAAGAAGTCTAGAGCTACCTATCCCTAGCCCAGATGATGAGCTATTGGTAATCGAAAGATATACAGAAGCAGATCAGCTAAATTATGAGGGTTTAAGAAATATGGAATTCCAGACTAAACCAGCAAACGCAGACTTAATTATCTATAACATGGGCTCAGGAAAGATTATCGACCCTGGCATTAGAGGGGTATCTGCTGTTTGGATCTAGGCTTAGTCTAAAGTAAAGCCATTTGTCTTAACGACATTTTGCCCACCGATCAACATAGTCTCTATCCCAGGTAGTCTTTTTTCTAATAGGTTTTTACCTCCAACAAACATTGCTGTTGCCCAACCGTCTGCGAGCGCAGCATTAGGACCGGTTACATATACAGTCTGCACTCCTTCTACAGGGATTCCTGAATTAGGATTAATTATGTGATGGAATTGTTTAACCTTGCGCGCCCAAGAACCTGAGGCGGCTACAACTAGTTCGTTTCCGGATAGGGTTCCAAGTACTTGTTTCTCTTGGCTGGGGTGATCGAGGTGGAAAAGTCCAACAACCCAAGGCTTGCCAGATTCATTACTACCTTTTGCCCTTACATCTCCGCCCGCATCTATCAAAACGTTCTGAAATTTATCCAAGTGATCAAATGCTTTATCTATCGCGTAACCTTTACCAATACCTCCTAAATCAACTCGTTGTCCTTTGGCCAGCTTAACTTTTAAGTTATGGTGATCTAGATCTATATCTCTCCAACTAGGTCGCTCGGCAGCAATTTTATCGATAAATGATTGCAATTGAGGATTATCTAGTTTGTCAAAGTTGTAGTTTTGGTCGTAACCGTAAGTCTCTAAGAAGTCTATTATTGTTGGGTCGTATGCGCCATTTGAGTGCTCGGCGATATCTAACATCATATTAATTAGTCTAAAAAACTCAGGAGAAACAGGTTGCCATTCTCCGCTATTTCGGTTTAGTTCCGATAGCTCACTTGAGTCATCAAATCTGGTGTATTTATTTACGATACGATCAAATTCACCGAATGCATCGCTAATAGAATTATTAATATCTACGGTGCTTTCCCCCGACTCTTGAATAACCCTGATGGTTATTGTGGTATTCATGAATTTTCTATCAAGTTGGATTTTATTCTTCATGAGGTTTACGTCTTGAGTTTCTTAAAGTAATTCCAAGTATCAATAAGAACATCCCGAATAATAGAGGTGCAATTGTGGCAATGTCTTCTAGCCCTGTGTCTGGAATAATTGGAGGCTCGTCACCAGTAGAGGTAGTAGTTGTTGTGTCTGTCGTTGTACTAGGCACAACGTTATCAGTAGTTCCGCCATTGTCGGTTGTATTCGTGGTTGTCTGAGTAGTTGAAGATACGGTGAGGTTTTCTACAGTTATTTGAATTGCTCGGTCCTGACTGTTGATTAACTTACTACCAGATGCATCAGCTATCATCTGAATTACACTAGTACCCTGGGTCTGAGATTGAAATCTAACTCGAGCCACACTTCTGCCAGGGATCTCGAAAGCAATACCTGTAGGCGTATCTGCAGTTAAGGCTACTCGTCCTTCGCTAAGTGACACAGAGTTTTGATCAACTTCGAATACACTATCTAGAAACTGTATCTGTGTACCAGCCTCGGTGACT
>CAYGMI010000017.1:6843-9570 GCA_964351125.1 uncultured Candidatus Saccharibacteria bacterium
GACTTCTGAATCAATTATTGTAAGTTGATTGGTGTTGAACTCAAGCACTACCTCAAACTCCTTCACTCTAATTCCCTTAGTATCTATTTTTATATCAACTTCAAAAGTATCTCCCACGTTTACGGAGATATTTGAGCCTGGGTCACCGACTGCTTCTAGGGAAATACTTGCCGTAGAGCCAGTCTGAGTGCCAGTATCGATAGTACCAAAAGTAGGTTGTGCCAGAACGTCTATCTGAGCAGCTACCTTGGGAATAAGTTTTTGTAACCCGAATTCAGTGAAATCCATTCTAAATAATATATACTGAGGTGATGAATAGCAATCATAGTTTAGCAGTAAAGATAGGTGGATCACTCTTAGCTCCGAGACCAGATGGGGGGATCGACTGGGATTATCTTGCATTATTCAAAGAGTTAATCGTAGATTTAGTAGAAGAGCATTATCGTATTGGGATTAGCACCGGTGGTGGGGAGCTTTCCCGAAAGTATGTTTCGGAGCTTCAACAGTTCGACCGAGATATTCCAAAAGAAGAACTCCATAAAGTCGGGGTGTCTGCCACGAATTTGAATATATCTGTATTAGCATCAGTTTTCGAGGAATATTTGATTGCACCTCCATTTATATACAATACACATGACAAAGCTATAGATGGCCTAATCTCATTGCCGGAAACTCCAGGGGTAGTTCTATTTGGAGCTTCTAAGCCTGGATATTCAAACGATTGGAATGCTGTTCAATTAGCAAGACTACTAAAAGCCAATAGGGTGGTGTCTGCTAAGAATGTGGATGGTGTTTATACCGCTGATCCTAGAAAAGATGATTCAGCAATCAAATTGGATACGCTTACCTGGGATAAATATTTTGAGATAATCGGAGGCAGAGAAACTCATGATCCGGGGGCAAGTTATCCGGTGGGACCATATGCGGCACACTTGGCTGAGTCAGAAAAAATTAACTTTATAGTTGTAGGCAGTGCTCCGGATAATATCAAGTTGGCAGTACTTGGGCAGGAGTTTATTGGTAGCACTATCGCTAGTCTATAGCCTACAAACATAGTAGAATGACCTTACTAGATCTTAACTATTCGAAATGAAAAATTTATACGTAGTATTGGTAAATACATTATTATTCTTTTTTATAGCTACAGTAATTGACGGGATTAGTATCTCGGGTGGAACTGTATTATCAATAGTATTAGTGGGAGTAATTTTTGGTGTACTAATGATGCTTATCCCAGCGATTCTTAAATTCTTTAAGATTTCAGTAAATACTGGTTCAAGGATGCTAATGGCATTGGTTATGTCTTTTCTATTCTTCTTTCTGCTACATAGTGGATTTGGTGGAATCGCTACAATCACCGGGAGTTCTATTGATCTTGGATTAGGATCAGCACCTATTAAGCTTGCTGGTAGCCTAGAAACTCTAATGGTAGCTGCATTAACAACAGCATTGGCAAGCGTTGGACTACAACGTCTATCAGAAGGGTAATATGCTAGAATCTGCAAATTATTAGCTGAAGTATATGGATATATTAGTAATCGTAGAATACCTAACGGCCGCTTCTGGTCTAGTTATTATCGTTTCTGTGCTATTACAGGCACGTAGTGGAGGACTTGGTTCAATGTTTGGTGGTTCAGGAGGTGGAGGAGTGTATAGAGCAAAGAGAGGAATGGAAGCAGTTTTATATAACATAACAGTAGTAGCCGGAGTCCTTTTTGCTGTACTATCTTTGGCAATTGCAATTTTGAGCGTGTAGCTTTGTGATCAACCCCTTCAAATCCATCGAACAACTGTTTTACAGGTTGCGTGGTCTAATCTGGGACTATCCCAATATAATGTGGGTCAGAGAAGACTCTTTATATAATAGTTCTAAGCGAATATACTTGTTGGCTCGTCCATATTCCCATTTTATCACCGCGATGAGTTTTTGTGTCTTCGTGATTTATTTTGCGGTGAACGTAAACCAATTTGAAGTATTTGCAGGTCAATCCAACAGACTAATAGAAGGTGTAGTAGTAGGAGTAGACGAAAACGGCGAGTTGAACTCTCTTTCTAAAGTTAATCCACTATACCCAACGTTAATTCAATTAGAACGCGATTTGAACGAAATCATCTACGAGCCTCTAATTCGGTTTGAGCAAGATGGTTCCGTTACACCAGTTTTAGCCGACGAGATTACAATTATTCAACAGGGAGCTGATTATGAATTCGCTTTAAGGGAAGGAGTTCTCTGGCACGACAGTACGGATACTGTTCCTCGTCCTTTCCACATCGATGATGTACTCAGAACGCTAGAAATTATCTCTGAGATAGAAACACCTCAAGGACAAGAAATTAGTTATGTGCAAGCGGTCAAGCAGATGGCTTGGGAGAAGGTAGGGGAGAATGCAATCAGAATATGTACATCCACACCAGAACTGCAAGCGCAGCTCAGCGAGGATTTCGCTAACAAGAAATGTAGTGGTGTTCGTGGAGAGAAGCCTATTTTAGCTAACTTTTTAGAACTAATAGGGTTCAAGATTATGCCTGCTCACTTAACTGTTGGACTTAATGGTAGGAATATATATTTACCCGATCCTCCTATTAATAAGAGGCCAATTGGAACAGGTAGCTACAGATTTAATAGCGTAACTACAGACTCCATAATACTAACTAGAAACGAAGATTATTATGCAGGAGTTCCACAAATCAATAGTATAGAGTTTAGGTTGTTCGAAGATAGGGGGC
>CAYGMI010000017.1:9580-21928 GCA_964351125.1 uncultured Candidatus Saccharibacteria bacterium
ATTCTATTAGTACAACTTCTACCGAATCATTTAGAGAGATGAGTCAATATCCGCAGGTTAGAGTGTATAAAAGCCCAGTGCAATCGAACCAGTATTGGGCACTTTACTTCAATCTTAGAACCGACCTAGACGGTAACGCATTAGGACCAGAGGCTTTTCAGGATGTACGTGTTCGCAGGGCAATCTCTTCTGCAATTGATCGAGATCGCATTCTAATTACTCTTTTGGGAATTGGCGAAGAAGCCTGGGGACCAATCTATAAAGAAAGTGAATTTTTTAACGAGGCAGCAGGTTGGTACCGATATGATAAAGCGCGAGCGGAGAAGCTGTTAGATCAAGCAGGCTGGACTTTCGATCCTAATATCGAAAGACGTACTAAAGACAATAAGATTCTTAGCTTCAAACTATCTTATGTCGATGTACAAGATAGAGCTAGGGTTGTGGACTCAATAGCCGAAGATCTTCTAGAGATTGGGGTCGAAGTGATTCCCGATCCATGGGAGCTGGAAGATTTGTTTGCTCAAGTAGTGTCACCGAAACTCTTTGATACACTATTGTACGGTATGAATACATTTATTGATCCGGATAGATATGAGTTATTCCACAGTCAGCAAAGTCTAAACCTAGCATCTTACGAGGGCTCAGACGAAACAGTTGTAATCGAAAACCGTGAGACTGTAAGGGTTCCGAGAGTAGATAGACTGCTAGACAGGGCAAGGAGCTTTGATCCTACTGCTGGTAAGGCAAAACGTAAGGAGGACTACCTGCAGTTCCAGGAGCTCTTGGCTAAAGATTCACCAGTTGCATTCTTATATCATCCGCAATTTTTATACTATGCAACTCCGTTGGTTCAATATGTAGATTTGAAAGGTGCAACTAGCTTAGAAGAGAGGTTCAGAAATATCTCAAACTGGAGTTTAAAGTTTGAGAATTAGGGATTTCTCAACTATAATCTAGTATATTCAATTTAGTTATTAGCTTGAAAAAATGGAAATTTTGGCAATATTATTAGTTTGCCTTTGTATCGTGGGTGTACTTGCAGTAGGAATAATATTCTTCGTTATTGCACTATACAATAGGATTCAAAGATTGGTTGTGCTTGCCGACGAAGCTTGGAGCGGAATCGATGTTCAACTAAAGAAGCGTTTCGACCTTATTCCTAATTTGGTAGAAACAGTAAAAGGATATGCTAAGCACGAGAAAGAACTATTCGAACGTGTAGCAGGTCTTCGCTCAGGAATGATGAGTGCAGAGGGTCCAGAGCAGTTAGGAAAGATGGAAGGTGAGCTTCGCTCAACTCTTAAGACTTTGTTTGCGGTAGCGGAAAACTATCCAGAACTTAAGGCAGATCAAAACTTTCTAAAGTTGCAAGATTCATTGCAGGAGATTGAGGATGAACTTGAGTCTGCAAGAAGATACTACAATGGTGTAGTAAGAGACCTAAATCAGCAGTTGGTGGTGTTCCCAAACAATATTATTGCTAATTACTTAGGACTAAAGAAGAGAGAGTTCTTTGTAGTAGATAATGAAGAAGAGAGAAAGAACGTAAAGGTAGACTTCAGCAGCGGAGACGACAAATAATTACTATTTTAAGGGGCCGCAAGGCCCCTTTTATATCTAGAATCCATGCATAGATTTTATAATCACTCCATTTTCTTAGCTGCTGCACTATTTATGGTGTCGGCATTGTTCCTTACTAACTCGGTACAGGCACGTAGCTTTACATATCCTAGCTACGATGTAGACATTCAGATTAATGAAGACTCTACAGTAGATGTAACGGAGACCTTGACCTATAAATTCGATGGAGAGTTCAGGGGAGTATTTAGGCAGATCACACTCGACGACCAGCAGCGAAATAGACAATGTGCAAGCAGCGGATTAGTCTGTGGTGGTTTCGAAAGAATTGCATTGTTAGGTGTGTATGACGAAAACGGAAAGAAGCTAGACCCTGACGAGTACCAATTAGGAGTAGTGACAGATGAAGATGCGGGTACTAGCTACTATGAAATTAAATGGGAAGTATGGCCTGGTGGCAAAGTACATAATGGCACTGAGTTCACTTGGCAAGTAAAGTATAGGCTTTATGGTTCACTGGGATGGTTTGGAACTGAGACAAATCAGAAGCCTGTATTTTATTGGAACGCATTACCTTCAAACAGAGGTTCAACTATTGATAGTTCGAAGATTACGATTGGGTTCCCAAAATACTATAAACCTAGCCTAGATAGTTTCACTTTCTATACTAATGGATATTCAGACTATTCGGATAGGATAGTAGGCAACACATTAGAAATTAATCTCTCAGATCTTAATTATTATAGCGATGCTACAGTATCGTACCAGTTCGAGAGAGATGTAATAGAGTATCCAGCTAGCATTTCTTACAGCAGTTGGATTCCAATGACTGGCGTGGGAGTCATATTAGATGGTGTAGATCTAGGGCCTATCGGAGGAATATTGAATAACACTCCATCAGGAGATCATACAATTGAGTTTTATCGATCAGGGTATGAGAGTTACTCTCAAGAAATAAGCCTCGAACCAGGAGAGCAGTTACATATCAGTTTTAACCTAGATGCAGGAATATTTGCATTGATTGGAATAATAGGTTCGATAGTGATGAACTTTGTAGGGATATTCTTAATTCCAATAGGCTTAATATGGGTTTATCTAAGGTGGCAAAATAAGGGTAGAGATATAAATATGCCTCCTAGCATCAACCCTCAATTTGGTCCTCCAGAAGGAGTCCAGCCTTATGTTCTAGGTTCTTTGTACGATGAAAAGGTTGATAGGCAAGATATAACTGGAACGTTGATTGATTTAGCCTACCGTGGATACCTTAAGGTAAAAGAGCTTAAAAAAGACAAGAATTACGAGCTTACTAAGTTAGAAGGCAAAAAAGGTGATGTGGGTCTAAACGATTTCGAAGAAAAACTATTGGATGACCTATTTGGAACAAAAGATAAAGTAGAGACACAAGATATTGGTCAGCGTTTCGCACTTCGATATCCAACTCTGGTAAAGAAGGCTTACAGTGAAATGGTAACTAGAGGCTGGTTCTCAGAATCACCAGAAACTACGAGGTCTAAATACACAGGGTTGGGTATAACGTTGATAGTGGTTGGTGGTCTAATTGGGATTGGGCTGGGCTTGATGTGGTTCGAGATCGTTGGCGTACCAGGGCCATTCTTCTTAGGTTTTGCTGCGATACTAACAGGTGTGGCGCAGTTGGTGACAGCTCAATATATGCCAGCTAAAACTGCAGAAGGTAGTAGAGTATTGGCGCACATTCAGGGCTTTGAGATGTATTTATACAGAGCAGAAAGATATAGATTGCAAGGTTTGACTCCAGAAGAATTCGAGAGATATCTAAGCTATGCGATAGTATTCGGGATAGAAAAAGAGTGGGCAAAGAAATTTGAAGATATATATAAGGGGCAGCCAGACTGGTACGAATCTTCTCGATCTGATATTGTGATGGATGCATATTGGATGAGTCGCTTCAGTAGAAGCTTCGCTACAACTATGCAAAACACAGTTTATACACCACTGCCCAGTGGAACAGGAAGTGCGGGAGGCTCAGGCTGGTCAGGAGGTGGAGGTTCTTTCGGGGGAGGTTTCTCCGGAGGAGGAGGTGGTGGAGGTGGCAGCGGTGCTTTCTAAACAACTACTTCCATTTATCTGAATAAGTTAATATAATCGGCACATGTTTAAGTTCACACCTCAGGTTTGGCTGATAATTCTAATTGGAGTTTTTCTAGGCATCTTTTTGTTGCCGGAGTTTTCGATACCCGTCGAATACAAAGCGTATGAATGGGTTATTCCAGCTACAGAAGAGACTCCAGAGAAAGTTTTAAATCTCTTAACCGCAGATGCGGATCAAATCCCCGAGAACTTGGAGCGCAGAGAAGTAACTAAGAAGTCAGCAATTGTATGGAAGGGGTTGGATTTAAGTTTATTTGGTGTTGAGAGTTCTCTAACTAACTTCAAGAAAGGTTCAGAAATTTATCCTGGTATTTCGTATGAATACAAAGCTGGCGCTTTAAATTCCGAAGTATTTGATGCTGACATTAATCTAATTAGACGTAGAATGGATGTAGCTGGTATTACTGATGTAAACTTGGTTGCTGATATCCAGCAAGACAGTGCAATCATTAGATTTGAATTCCCAGCTAACTATGAAAAACAACAGGCCAGAGTACTTTCAAGTCTTTTTGTCGGTACAGGAGAATTAAGATTCTTCGAGAACAGGTTGGATGTAGAGCAAGAGGAGGAAACAGATAATGTCTTCTATCAGCAACTGTTACCTGGTTTCAATCCTACGGATGCACAGATATACACTGCAGACATCGAGAATATTAATGTTGTGAGTAGAACCGAATACTTCTTACCAGTATGGCAGTTAAGCTTTAAACAGTCTTCGATGGAGAAGGTTCGAGCTACACTAAATAGGTATGGAATTGATCCAGACGTTGCTGCAAACTCGGCGACTCAGCAGGCAACCAATATACCTATATATTCAATCGAAATCGATGGGTTGCCTCAGTACGTTGTTACCTATGTATCAGGTAATGAGTTTAGCGCTATCCCACTAGGACTTCTTACGTCATTGGGAGAGGTTAGAGCAACTGCTAGTTATGTAATTAGCTCAACGTTGGTAACTAGTAACTTCCAATATGAAGGCGACGGTGAGCCTTTAGTGGTTGCAAATATGTATGCTAAGGAAGGTAGGGCACAGCTTGCTTGGCTAGTGATTTTGGGAGCAATCTTTGGAATATATGCAGTAAACAGAAAGTACGGTAATCGTGGAGTAGTTGCCGCATTAATAGCAGTTGGATTCCCTATCTTACTAGGAGTATCAATTTTGAAGCTAGTAGCAGAACCGATATCAATTGGGTTGTTACTAGGTGTAATTACAAGCTTGGCAATTGTAGTGGTCTTTGTAGATATGGGGCTAAGAGCAGATAAATCAGAAGTAGATAGAGTACGCTCAAACTTGATGGAGATTAGTGGATTTATCTTCTTAACCTCAGGACTTCTGTATCTATCAAACGCAGGATTTGCGGACTATAGAGACATAGTTTCTGTAATAGCGATCATGGGAGTAGCAATATTAATCTCAGCATGGACAACATGGCATTATATATTTAACTGGTACTTTGCAGATCATGAATAGCATAAAAAAATACATCACATATAAATCAGTCTCCGGAGTATTGGTAGTATTACTGATCGCAGCTGCGGCGATCCTGTATTTAAATCAAGGGTTCTATTTTACTTACTACCATCCTACTTTCTTGATTGAAGTTAATTCTGATGCAGCCGATCAAGTGCTAAATGATTTTGCCCTAAGAGAAGGCGTGTCTAGAATTGATCGCGAAAATAATACTCTAGAACTTCAAGCACTTTCCGAGGCAGAGGCTCGCAATTTGGCAACTGAAATAGAATCTAGAGAAGATGTTACTTCGACTACAGTGTCTTCAGAGCAGTTGGTGATTCCTAGAGGTATTCAACAGAGACTTATTACAGGGATCGGCACCGTACTTTTAGCTACTCTGGGTTTCTTCTATTATATCTATGGACGAAAATTTGCAAAGAAGAATACAAGGACAACCTATCTAAGTGGTTTCTTTGTTGGGCTAGCAATTTATACTGCTTTGTTTATTCAGGCTGGGGTTCTAAGCGCACTATCAAGATTCTACGTACTGACAGAGGTAAGCTTTATCTCAATACTTCTTTCATTCCTATGGGGATCTACCATCATCATGTTCACTCTACGTGAGGCAGTTGGAGATATTGAGCTAGCCAAGATGCCTTCATTACAGGAGGTCTTCAAATCATTGAATAATCAAGTAGCCAATGTTTATGGACAATCTTTCTTAATTTGGAGCTTCATATTGGTAGGCTTAGTATTGGGACTTGGAGCAAATTTCTTTGTGGATGCGGTTTTAATCGCACTAGGTTTGGCAGTAATGCTTGTCAGTATTTCTGTATTACCTCGTTTCTATCACTACCTTTTCTCTACAAGTCTTAAGTTTCGTTTCACAACTGGAAGGTCGAAGAAGGTAACCAGTAAAACAGGAAAGAAAAAACAGTTCAAAGAGAAGCATGTAGCTAGTAGGACTAGCTCTAACGAAACGAGCAAGACACAGAGAAAGTTAACCAAATCAGAAAAGAAGAAAAGATCATCTAGCAGGCCAAAACCAAGAAACCGCAAATAGTAGTGTAGAATGGTTTATGGCAGATATTCAACTCTCTAAGCAACAGCAGCAGGTACTGGAAGATGTACTAGCTTGGCAAAAAAATCCTACTAAGCAATCTATAACTGTTGGTGGATATGCGGGGACCGGAAAAACAACACTGATCGGATACCTTAGAATGCAACTCCACAAGACTAATCCTAAACTGACCGTGGCATTTTGTAGCTATACAGGTAAAGCTACTCAGGTTCTATCTCAGAAACTTAAAGAATCTAAGGCAGTGCTCAAAGGTGACAGTGTAGGTACGATCCATTCTCTCATTTATTCAGCACTTACAGACGATGACGGTAAGATTTTGGGCTGGGAGAGAAAAGAAAAAGATAAGTTTAAGCATGGATTGATAATCGTGGACGAAGCTTCAATGGTGCAGCGTGAAGTATGGGACGATTTACTAAGTTATGGCGTACCAATTCTGGCAGTAGGCGATCATGGGCAACTACCACCGATTGGTTCGCAATTTAACTTGATGGAGAATCCAGAGCTAAGGCTAGAAGAGATATTTAGACAGCAGGAAGGTAACCCAATCATCAGACTTTCGATGCTGGCGCGAAAAGAAGGCGAGATACCTTACGGGTTATATGGCAGAGGAGTAAAGAAAATTAAACGCTCTGACCCAGATACACAAGAGTTTTTGGGTGACCTATTCATGAGCTTTAATGACGAATTGCTAGTGCTGACAGGTTACAACCATACTAGGGTCAAAATTAACACAGCCATTAGGCAACTGCTCGAATACGAGTCACATCAACCACGACCAGGCGATAGAGTAATTTGTTTGCGGAATAATCATAAACAAAAAATATATAACGGGATGCAAGGCACGATAAATTCTATCGAGCTTAAAGAAGATAAGAGCGGCAAATTTTACGAGGCAGACATTCAGTTCGACGGAAACGAAGGGTTGTTTAATGGGCAGCTTTCGGCCGAGCAATTTGGTCAGCAATCTACACTTAGAGATGATAGGCGCGAAGGAATAGATCTTTTCGATTACGGTTATGCGATCACTGTGCATAAGGCTCAGGGTAGTCAGGCAGATACAGTTGTCGTCTTCGAAGAAAGATTTAGTAAGATGGACGATGACATGTGGCGCAGGTGGCTGTATACCGCGGTGACTAGGGCAAAAGAGAATCTGTATATTATTGGGCAGGGTTAGTTTTGACATCCACGTGCTTCCAGGTGTAATATATACCCCTAGGGGGTATAAACATGTCAGAAGAACAAAGAAAACATCAACAACATTTAAACCGAATAATCGGTCAGCTTCAGGGTATTCAAAAAATGATGGGGGAGAATAAAGAATGTGCCCAAGTAATTAATCAAATCCAAGCAGCTAGGGCTAGTTTAGCTTCACTAGGAGAAGCTTTGATTGCAGATGAGGCAGCCTGTTGCATAGACCTTCCACCAGCAGAAAGAGATAAAACCTTACGAGCATTAGTTCGCAACTTATTTAAATTATCATAGTAAAAATTATGTCAGATAACCCAAATATTACACATGTAACAGATGATACATTTGAGGCAGAAGTACTAAATCATGAGGGATATGTATTCGTAGATTTCTGGGCAGAGTGGTGTCAGCCATGTAAAGCTTTAGAACCAGAAGTAGAGAAGCTTGCAAATGAGCAAGAAGGTAAGATAAAGGTCGTAAAAGTAGATGTAGATGAGAATCCACAGATCGCAGGAAAGTACCAAGTGATGAGCATTCCTACAATGATGCTTCTGACTCCTGATAAGAATGAAGAGGGTAAGCGTAAGGCAGTATTTACAATGGGATTCAGACCACTGCCAGCAATAATGGATTGGCTAAAGCAAGCTGGGTTTAACCCAGAGTCTGCAGCTACAAAAGCTGAATAAATTAAAAAGTAAACTATTTGACTAACTAGACCATCATGGAAAATCAACTAAGAGAAGTAATAATTATTGGCTCTGGTCCTGCAGGTCTAACTGCAGGCATATATGCCGGAAGAGCAGGCTTGAAACCGCTAATCCTTGCCGGCTATGAGCCTGGTGGACAGTTGACGACTACGACCATAGTCGAGAACTTCCCAGGTTTTCCCGAAGGTGTAGATGGTCCAATTCTGATGGCAAAGTTTACAAAGCAAGCAGAGAAATTTGGCTCAGAAATAATGAATATAGACGTCTCTGAAGTAGATCTGTCTGGAAAGAGAAAGAAAGTGAAGACACTTGATGGGCAAGAGTTTAGATATTCCAGGGCTAGATGAGTATTACGGACGAGGAGTTTCTACATGTGCAACATGTGATGGTGCTTTATATAAAGATAAAGTTATAGCTGTTGTTGGTGGAGGAGATAGTGCGATGGAAGAAGCGACCTTCTTAACGCGTTTTGCTAGCAAGGTATATCTGATTCATCGTCGCGATGAATTCAGAGCTAGTCAGATAATGATAGACAGAGCATTAGCTAACGAAAAAATCGAAGTCATCTACAATACTGAAGTTACAGAGGTTGTAGGCAAAGATAACGCTTTTGATCATGTTAAAATCCACAATACGAAAACTGGAGAGAGCCAAGATTTAGATATAGCTGGCTTATTTCTAGCAATTGGACATATTCCAGTTACTGGATTTATCAATGGTGTAGCTCTCAACGAAAGAGGTTACGTAGAATCTGAGGATGGAACTCACACAAATGTAGATGGCGTATTTGTAGCCGGTGATGTCGAAGATGAAATCTACCGCCAAGCAATTACAGCTTCTGCAATGGGATGCCGAGCAGCAATGTGTGCCGAAAAGTGGTTAGACGGCATAGAGACTCAGTGGGACGAAGAATAGAATATAAAAAATGATAAATTTCTTATGTTGCAGCAAGATAGTCAAAAGGTAGCAGAGTTTATTAGGTCTATTCCAGGCCCAGAAGATCAACCTCTCAAAATATTGTCTGATAACCCAGACTATACGAGTGCAAAGCTTATCCTTCAGCTGTTTGATGCCGTAGACGTCTCAGAAACAAAAACAGGATTAGCACTAAGAGCAAAGACCGACACAGCACTAAGATTCTTACTTAGCCTTTCGCGGTATATAGAGAAAGGGTTTCCAATAGTTTCTAATTGGGACTTTAAGGTTCCCGAAGATGAGTTTTCAGAGGAAGATCTATTGATCTGGGGAACTCAGCTAATGCGCAAGCTCGAAGAGAAGAGGGTATACAAACTTGGTGATAAGGAAGTATTAGAAACTGTGGAATTGGTATTAATAATTATTAAAGCTCAAGTAGAAGGTAGTAACGAACCTCAGATTCTCTTCCAGTTTAATGATAAAACTATGATGTATCAGGTGATCGGTGGTTACAGACATCATCAAGATGAAGCTGAGGCAATAAAAGGGCAACTCTCTTGGGAGCTACCTAATAATAAGTGGATAGAAGGAGAAACTTATACATATAAAAAAGCAGCTGGACCAATTGTGAACTATGGAGTTTCGAGACAACGCGGAATCTATACACAATACAACACCACTTATTTTTGGATTGAATGCAAACTAGATAAGTTGAAGCTTGGAAATCAGGATATCTGGGTAACTCTAGAAGAAGTTTCGAAAGGTTTTACAGAAGAAGGCATGTCGTTGATGGCATTAAGGCAACCTGGTCCTGGTTCTAATTTGGCAATAGATGTTCTGAATACTATCGAAGGACTTGGCTTAAGCTTCGCACAGCAGCAACCTGCAAAGAAAAGAGTCGGCAAGAAACTAAAATCAGACCCCAATATTGATAGAGTAGCCGAACTTTTAAAACAAGGAGAGTCAGATAAGATAGAGTTTAAGTCTACGTTGCGGTGGGACCTTCGTCAGCAGCAGGTAAATAAAGATCTAGAGAAAGTGATCATAAAAACTCTTGTGGCCTTCATGAATTCTGATGGAGGAACTTTGCTTGTAGGGGTTGAAGACGATGGAAATGTAATAGGTATCGAAGGTGATATTGCCACAGTCAACCGTAAGAATGAAGATGGTTTAGTAAAGCATGTCTATGATTTGATGAATACCTACCTTGGAGCCGAAAACGTATTATATGTACATGTAAGGGTTGTAGCTAAGGAGGGAAAAAGGATTCTCATGTTCGAAATTAGCAGGGCACTCGGTCCTGTTTTCGTTAAGGAAGGCGAAAGTAGAGAATTCTACGTAAGGCTTGGGAATACATCTAAGAAACTAAACTCTGAGGATGCATACAAATATATCAACGCTAGTTGGTAACTATGAGATATTGCTGTGGTATAATCCACGCAATTAGGCTTACAGAATAGACAAAAAGTCGATTTATTCAGAACAATATCTACTGCCCAAAGAGATGGTATCTGCGTCTGCGGAATCGGTGAGTTTAGAGTGTGTCGCCCCTCAGAATTTTCGCCAATTATATGCTTTGAATTACATGAGAGAGCTATCAGAGCTCAAAGTCTCTGACATTGGAGTATCACCGCAGGGGATGTTGTATAGCGAAGGGCAAATATTTTCGTCTTACCTATCGATGTTAAATAGCTCTTTGCCGGCGGACGCGAACCTAGTGATCTCTGATCAAGAGTCGGATCTGATTAGCCAGCCAGTCATAGGGGGAATTAGGCGATCGGCAAATGAAACTATTTCTACGATGAGCCCGCTTCAAGTGCTTTATTTACTGGGGAGCTTTCCTAACAAAGACTTTCATCTACAGACAGCCTCTAGGTTGATTGAGATTGTAGGGCAACTACCTAATTCTGAGCAACGAAATAGGATTGCCGTAATGATGTTGCATACATTGTTGCCAATAGTCAGAACCTTCGAAGCTTCAATTCTAATAAGAAGAATACAGGATACAGCGTTTTCAATCTTGAACCCAACTAATTACGCAGCTGAGTGTAATTTAAGGATGAGTAAACTGGGTATCTACGATATTCAACCGGAGGATATAGATTCTTTTAATAAACTACTAGCTAGCAGATTTTCTAGAATTATTGGAGTGCCTAAAGAGTATATTAGAGTAGTAAGTAGAGAGAAGAGCTTGCTCTCTTCTGCAAGAAAAAGAACAGACGGGATGACAGAATTTGATGATTTTGGATCAACAATAGTTATCGATGATAAATGGTTCGAAACTATTTCTTGTGCGAATCCCCAAGCCTACCTAAAAGAACTAGCTCAGAATTTCCCGGACAATGGTTGGCTTAGGGTAGAGGATAGCTACGAATTTGCAGGTGAGGTACATGACTATCGAGCGGTACATACTGCAACGAATATGCATCCTGTATTTATCTCTATCTTAAATAATGGAGCAGAGTACGATATGTCTACGAAATTAGAGGTTAAGCTAATTACCTCTAGTGCATTCTCAGTTTTCATGGGGCTACATATTCCTTATAAGTTTAATCAGAGATCGATTCACCGCTATGGTGTTAATCAGAAGATTGAAGACAAGATAACGGCTCTCGGCATTGGTCTGCACCTCGAACAGCAGGTCGAGCAAGGCACAGCTCCACTATGGGTGATGGATACGGTAGCTGATTACTTTGAGAATGACATTTACCTGAACTCTGCTTGGGGCAGACACTGTGTCAAAATTGATCAAGGTCAGGATTTACAGGGGCAATTAGTACAGTACATTCAACAAATGTCGCATGAGCAGATTGACTCTGTCGCTGGATTTATTGTGAGGAGAGTAGAAAGAGGAAAGCAAGTTGAGTATAGACTTATACTAGATAAGGACAATTCCCTAAAGAAGTTGCAGAAGAAGATTAATGGAGTCTGGATAACTGCACCTAGGGGAATAATGCAAAGATTTGAACTTTACAGTCTAGATAATTTGGCTGCACTTGAGGTTAGAGAAGATAATCTCGTAGAACTATATACTGCTGGGGATGTCTTAGAAGACCTATACGCTTTCGCGCTTAACCAACCAGAGCTTACAATTGATCAAATTAACTCATGGCAGTACTTGGATAAGATAAAAAGTAGGTATCCGTTTTTTACACCTACAAAATTACTGAAATGGGCAAAGAAATTGATGGAGATTGATGCCTTAACAGACTACGAGTCTAGGACTGAACAGCTTGATAAGCTGAAGGTGGATTTGTACACATTAACCCTCACGCCAGAGAAATCTAACTTAAAGT
>CAYGMI010000017.1:21966-22229 GCA_964351125.1 uncultured Candidatus Saccharibacteria bacterium
CAGGGATACAATGAATGTAATTGAGCTAGACTCTAGAATTAGGTCGATGATGATAGATGCACTTAGTTTTCATCCACCAGAGAGTAACAAATGGACTTGGCTAGAAACACTTTACTTGCCACTTAGGGCTGGGTTTAAGGTGATTTGTACCGAGCTAATTTCAAACAAAGTCAAAGATGAAACTACGTTAACAAATCAACTTTCGATTTGGGTATATCTATCTAAGATGCAAGACACAGAGCTAGTCGAACTTGTTGACTTAC
>CAYGMI010000018.1:0-2751 GCA_964351125.1 uncultured Candidatus Saccharibacteria bacterium
ATATCTGCAGATTCAGAACTAACCACACCACAAGAAGCCAAACTTACCTCAATTCTAGAAAGAATATCAAAGTCAGAACCTACAGAGCTAATAGTTGGGTGGACAGAATTCTATGGTGAGAAGATCCTAGTTTGCCCAAACGTTTTAATTCCCAGACCTGAAACTGAGAGACTTGTCGATATCGCAACTCAAGCCGCAACCAAATATCAAACTCCTCGGATTCTAGAAGTCGGGACAGGTACCGGATGTATTATGGCAACCATGTGCAAGAATTTAGGACGATCAGAAAAAGTATACAAATATACAGGAATCGATATTTCAAGTGATGCATATAACTGTACAAATAGAAATCTAGAGCTAGTATTAAAGATTAGTCATACAGAGAAGATGATATCATCTAATATTATCACTCAAAACAAGTCACTGATAGAATATAGTGATTCGCCTTTTGCACAGGTAGATATTCTGATTAGCAACCCTCCATATCTAACTGTACAAGAGATGACAACATTAGACAGGTCAGTGTCTGAGTTTGAGCCATCACTAGCTCTCGTTGCCGGAGAGGATGGCACTAAAGTATATGAGGAGATCCTCATGTTCTGTCAAAAACTAGAGAGCTTGCCCGAGGTAATCTTAGAGATATCTCCAACCGTATCCGAAAATGTTAGGAGGTTATTTGGTCAGATATATAGTTCTGTGGAGATAGTTGAAGATGATTTTGGACTAGATAGATACTGTATTGCCCTGCCCTAATTTCCCAATAGTATTTCGATAGCCTTCTTCACTTGTGAATCGTACTCTCCTCCTAATTCTGCTGCAGGTACAAATTCAACTTCTTGATCCGGATTAATTGGGTTCTCAGGGGAAATTTGCTTACCTGTTGGAGTTAGCCATCTCTTATATGTAAGCATTATTAGACTTCCATCAGATATCTCTGTAATTATCTGCTCCACCCCTTTACCGTATGTCTCAGTACCAAGTATTGTTCCTCTCTTATTATCTTGAATAGCTCCAGCAAATATCTCCGACGCTGATGCAGAACCTCCATTTATTAATACTACAATAGGAATATCCTCAAACTGCCCTTTCCTATCATCCTTAAATATCTTTATAGCCTTAGACTTCTCTTCTTCTTGCATTATAACTTCTCCAGTATTCAAAAAGTCTTCAACTGCATACCTTACTGAATTAACAAATCCTCCAGGGTTATTTCTCAGGTCTATTACTATACCTTTAGGGTTCTTCTCCGCTACCTGGGACGCAACCTTATCCCAAGTTCTATTAAATACTTGCACACCGTTACTGCCACCTTCTTCACCCTCAGTAAATCTAATTACATCGATCAAGTAGATATCACTCCCAAGGTCTTTAAACGATACATTCTCCAAATCTATCCTCTGTCGCTTTATCTCAAATTCATGCAATTCACCATCGTCAGGGCGGAATACAACTAATTTCACAGTAGTACCTGATTCTCCCAATATCTTTCTAGAGGTTACTTCAGGTCTCTCCCCTGCAACGTCTACTCCATCTATCTCCAAGATCAAATCACCAGCCATCAATCCTGCCTCCGCTCCTGGATAGCCGTCTATTGGGGATAAAATCGATGTGTAGTCACCCTCAAAGCCCAGATACACTCCTATCCCTTCATAGGCCGAGTCTGCAGAATCGCCGAACTCTCCAGCCTCAATAGGATCTAAATATGAAGAATACTGATCTTTAAGAGAATCTACCAACCCTTTAGCAAGACCTCTATTTATTTCTTGCTGGGATGGGAGTTCACCCAAGTAGTTAGCCTCAATCTCGGCTGCTACCTGTTTCAGATAATTAAGATCGAACTCAATTTCTTCTAATGGTTGCGTTGCAGTTATACCTTGCTCGTTTATCCTTCTTACAGCACTATCGCCGCCAATATAGACACCTATTCCAAATGCTGACACTATAACCATCAACATAGCTACAAATCCATACAGCTTTCCTTGGTTTTCGGAGAATTTTTCATTATTCAATTCCATAGCAAAACCATATTAACAGAAAAACCTCCGCATAGCGGAGGTTTTTCTCATTAGCCAGAATACCTATACGTAATTAGAATATGGCAACATAGCCATAAATCTTGCTCGCTTAATAGACTTTGCAAGCTTTCTCTGACAGATGTGAGAAACACCCGTCTTTGAAGGTGGAAGCATTCTTCCTCTTGTAGTTACAAACTTTTTAAGCTTGAATACGTCTTTATAGTCAATCAGGTCTGGATTCTTGTTGAAAGGACAACTCAAATTCAGTTTCTGTACTCTTCTTTTCTTGTTGTTTTTCTTCTTTGCCATGTTGTAATTTGTTTATTTAGATAATTCAGATATTACTCTTCAACTTATACCAGTTCCTCTTTTATTACTAGGAATCTAAGTATATCTCTCATCAATTTCATTGATTTCTCAAGCTTAGCAACACTAGCAGGTTCTAATTCGGCATCGAAAAAGAAGTAGTAACCCTCTTCATGACCCTGGATTGGGTATGCCAAATGCTTCTTTCCCCAGTCATCTTTAATCTCTTCTGATTTTCCACCTAATTTAGTAATAGCCTCAGAGATTAGTGGCATTACCTTCTCTTTAATGTCTTCTGGCAATAGTGGCTTGGCCAAAATTGCGATCTCGTATCTTTGCATATTTATTTAATAATAATGAAACAAGTGTTATTTGCCTTCCGATAATATCAAAAATACTAGATATATACAATGATGTATGAGTATAACAT
>CAYGMI010000018.1:2761-22126 GCA_964351125.1 uncultured Candidatus Saccharibacteria bacterium
ATCTTATGAGTAATTAATATATACTGGCTATTGTTTGAATGATTTACACTCGTATAAACTTTAGGTTCTAATATATTTATGTCCTATTTTAAATATACCCAAAAGAATAAATGATTACTACATAAAAATTCAATTCCTTGTTTTAAAGTAATTACTCCTATTTAAGAACAAGTATAGAGAACTGCTTTTTACTACTTTAATACGTAATATATACGTATCATTTAGTAATTGGTCCTGCTATTTAGAGCACTTTTGATGGTATCAGGATCTAAGAATTCTACCGCTGCACCAGCTGGAAGCCCCCTCGCAAGACGGCTTACAGTAATTTCTGCATCTTCTTGCCCAATAATATTCTTGATATATAATGATGTAGCTTCTCCCTCAACCGTGCTATTTAGAGACAATATCACTTCAGAAATATCTTCGATCTCTAGCATGCTCTGTAGCAAGTTTATGTTTAGATCGTCTGGAGATATTCCATTTAGTGGTGAAACTAGTCCTCCCAACACTATATATAGACCGTCGTATCCGCCACTCTCCTCTATTTGCATTAGATCAATAGAACTTTCTACCACCATAAGCTTTGTACGATCACGAGCATTATCTTCGTAAATCGGACATCTCGTTCCCTTACTAGTAATATTACCTGTAATCTCACAGGTGCCAATATTTGTAACCAGCTTACTAAGCGAGGAATTAAGGCGTTCTGCATCTTGCATATGCTTCCCAGACATATAGACTGCCAGGCGATTGGCCATTTTTGGTCCAATCCCTGGCAGACTAACTAGAGAATCAGCAAGATCTTTAACTTCTTTAGGAAGAACGTAACTCATGAACCCAACATATCTCGGATGCTATCTAAGTCCATAGTTTCTTGCAATTTAGACTCCAACTCTTTCTTCGCTGCAGCAAACGCTTGAATAACCTCTTTCTCTAAATCATCAAAGAATCCATCATCCACGGTCATCGTATCTTCAATGATATTCCCTTCATCATCTCGCTCCCAAAAATCAAAGCTAATCTCTTCGATTTCGTTGAGACCGTTAATTAGTACTGCTGTTTTACCTGACTTTGATTGCCCTGCAGCAGTTGTCTTCTTCATTTGAGCTTGTGCTTTTCGGGCTTTCATTATCATTTTGCCCGTATCCATTATTCCCATCTGTTTAAATTAATAATTAAAATGTAGCTTCAACCATCTCTTCATTACTTAAAGGGTTCTGAGAGGGGTCATCAGTTACTTCGAATTCTAGATTAGAAACATCATAAACCTTTACAACTGCATCAGTTAGAGTTTTTAAGAACTTTTCCGTTTGGATTTGGCTCAGAACATTCTTGTAGCTCGTTCTTATGATCAACTTTGAATCAGACTCCTCTACCTCTACAGGTCGTAAGTATGCCCATAGCTTAAAATCATGGTTACGAACTTCTTTCATCACCATCTTCCACTTACTGAGTTGTGCTTTCTGAGGTTTTGAGTAAATTTTGCTTTCGGCCTTGTGTTTAGTTTTCTGTTGCTCTTTAGGTGTTTCGGTGATTGAGATCTTTGTACCACCAACGCTTTTCACTTTACTAGTTGGTATATTAGCTGTTTTCCCACCAAGCTCAATCAACATTAATTCTATCACTACTTTCGTATCGTCAACGTATCTGAATTCGTTTACAGTTTGTAAAACCTTTCTTAGGACCTGAGTCACCTCGCCGTCCACCGACCCTGTTTTAGCCGACTCAATAAGATTATTCCTTAGTAGTGTAACAACTTGATTTAGGAACAAGCGTAGGTTCACTCCTTCTTTATATACTTGCTCTAAAAGGTTCAAACTATCGAGGTTTCTATCCAAGATGTATTGAGTAAATTCACTAACCTGTTTAACAGGTGCCATCCCCAGTGTAGCCCTAACGTGATCTTTAGTAAGCAATTCAATTCCCTCACTCTGCTCCATAATAATTTTACCGAGCACACTCTCTGCATCTCTAAAACTACCTGAACTATGCTGATATAGCATCTCTAGTACTTCAGGCTCAGCCTTCACCCCTTCAGACTCCAAAATATGCATAAGCTTGTCATCCATCTCAGCCTTTGTTGCCAATCTGAAATCAAACCGCTGAACTCTGGAAAGTATTGTGTCTGGCACCTTATGTGGCTCTGTTGTAGCCAGAACAAATATTACATGTTTAGGTGGTTCTTCTAACGTCTTCAGAAGGGCATTGAAAGCTTCTCTGGTCAACATGTGTACCTCATCTATTATGTATACCTTGAACTTTCCTTGGCTTGGACGGAAGTTTACACTCTCTTTTATCTGCCTAATCTCTTCTATCCCTCGATTGGATGCAGCATCAATTTCGATAAGATCCAAGTAATTACTTTCATCAATCTGAATACTAACCTCAGAATCTGGATCTATATCTTTGTGCTTTAAGAAATCTGGAGAGTTTGCAGCTTTAGCTAGTAGCCTAGCCATGCTAGTTTTACCAGTCCCTCTTGGACCGGCGAATAAATACGCATGAGCCATGCGGTTCTGTAAGACTGCGTTCGTGAGAATTTTAACCACCGCTTCTTGGCCACGTATTTCCGAGAACTTACGTGCTCTGTATTTACGATAAAGGACAGTGCTCATTAAATGCTGTCGAGTGAGAAGCAAGAATTATGTTCGATATAGCTAAATCTACTTGGATTAGCCAACAATATAGCCTTTGTTTTTGAATTGACGTCGTCTACGTGCGCGTCTACTCTTGGTTTTGGCCCAAACCTTTCTTTTTTCATGTCTTTCTACTGAAGGTTTCTGATAATATCTCAAACCCTTAAGAGTTGTGATGATATCCTCTCTATTAGCTTCACGCCAAAGCATTCTTAATGCCTGGTCGATTGACATACTGTCGTTTACTATTACTGCCATTTCGGTAAATTACTTTACTATTAAATAGATATTGCGCACATTTGCTTCGAATTCTAACATGAAGTTTCTCGTTTGTCACAGAAACTATCTTCCGAGTGCTGAACGTGCAAAGTTACTTATTGATTCAAAAAATCCTAATTGCGTTAAATCTTTAAAGAAGATTAGTACAAACAACAATAGCATAAGTCCAAAAGATGTGTAGATCATAATTGACATTGTTCTCTCACTAAATAGCTTACCTCTTACACTCTGGACTACTTCAATAACTGCCTGCCCTCCATCTAGTATAGGTAATGGTAGTAGGTTAAAGAAGGCTAAGGCCAAGTTTAGTACTACCGTAAGATTTAGCAGCTCCTTTAGTCTCTCTGCAGATATTATCTTACCAACAATGTCTAGGATTCCTGCAGGGCTAGACAATTGATCTGTCACTACTGTGGCATCAGATTGCTGAACAGCATCACCGATGCTACTTCCTAGCGCAGCAATTTGGTAACCAAACACATCCACAGCGTACGTAAATCCAGAGAAAATATTCTGAGGGTAGTTAAGTACATAGAAAGAACCCAATATTTCGTCCTGAGGATTGCCAGAGATTGCTCCAGGGAAGCCTACGCCTAGGATAGGATCATCTTCATTTACCTTAGTATTTAGAGCTACTTGGACCTCATAACGAGTAAAATCATCTACATTTATCAGCATTAGAGGAATTGTTTGGCCTTGATTCTGGTCTAGAATGTCTAAGACCTGTTGTCTGTTTTCTACAGTTTCTCCATTTATCTCGATCAGTAAGTCGCCAGCAAAGATCAACCCTCCTGCTGGACCTTCTTCTTGAACGCTTAATACCTGTAGAGATTCAGGAATAACGTTAACTTCTGGACCTACAAAAGAATAGTCCACTAGATTCTGGATTATCACCTGGTAATTCACTGCTCCTAGATAAACTGCACCTAGTATTACGGCTAAGACAAAGTTCATAAATACTCCAGCAAACAGAATGAACAATTTAGATCTTAGGGGTGCATTTACATAAGCTTCTGGGTCATCACTTTCTCGGAGTCTTTCTCCTTTAGTTTGAACATATCCACCGAGGGGCAATGCTCTTACAGAGTACTTAGTTCCTTTGTATTCTTTAGTGAAGATGATTGGGCCAAATCCAATAGCAAATTCCTCTACCCCAACCCCAGACAGTTTAGCTGCAGCGAAGTGCCCAAACTCGTGTACAAACACGATAATACCGAATACTATTAGAAATGCTAAGAAAGTGATTAGTCCTGCCATGATTTAGATCTTCATAATTTCCTGCTCTTTTTTCTCAGCCATTTGCTGAAGCTCCTCATTAGCTTTATCTACCTCTACCTGAATAGTTTTCTGCATTCTATCTTGTACATCTTCAGGGAGTTCATCGCTTTTGGCTTTGTCCATATGAGCCTGACGCACTTGTCGAACTCTAATTCTGAATTCTTCTAACGTAGCGTACATCTCTTTTACGGTTTCTTTTCTAGTTTCTTCTGTAAGCGGAGGTATGTTGATTCTAATCTTATCTCCTTCGTTCGACGGAGTAAGACCTAACTGCTTTGTCACCTGCTCTACAATTTCGTTAGATAGATCCTTGTTTGACTTATCGTACGGAGTTACAACTACAGATAGAGCATTCTCAATTACCACATTGGCCACAGATTGCAGAGTACTGCTCTGGCCGTAGGCCTCTACAACAAGATCATTGAAGGTATCAGGCTTTGCACGGCCAGTGCGTACATTCTTTAATTTTTCGGCAAACCGCTCTTTAACTTTATTTAGCTCTGCCTTGATTGAGTTCGGATCGTAATCCATATTAATTCAAATTACATGCTGAAGTAGGTTCTGCAATCTTCATTTTTACAAACTTTGTGATTTCTATTTTCTCCCCTACTTTTGCTACTGTCTCGTTTATATAGTCTTGAATTGTTTTTGAGTCATCACTGAATAGCTGTTGATGAACCAAAACGTTCTGTTTATAGAACTTTTGTAATTTACCTACAAGGATTTTGTCAGCAATTTCTGCTGGCTTTCCTTCGACGTCTTTTGCAAATACTGCCTTTTCCTGCTCGATTATGTCCGCTGGGACAGAATCTTCGGTAATATACTCCACTTGTTGTGCTGCAATATGTAAAGCTAGGTCATTTGCAAATTTAAGCATATCTGCGCTTTTTGCGGCAAAGTCTGTCTCACAAGCTACTTCTACAACTACTACAAGTCTATTATCGTTGTGAATATATGTACCAAGCACACCATTATCAGCACTATTACCTGCACGCTTAGCAGCTTTTGCTACACCTTTTTCGCGCAAGTACTGAATAGCCTTGTCTGTGTCTCCGTTACTTGCCTCGATCGCCTCTTTTACTGATTTAACCCCTGCACCAGTTCTCTCTCTTAACTCTTTGATTTGCTCTAATGTAGCAGCCATTTCAAAATGTCCTAATAATTAATTATTTCTTTTTAGTAGACTTTTTGGACTTCTTCTTTGCATCTGCCTCATCCTTAACAGCCTCAAGAATTCCTTTTCCACTTGTCTTTGCTTTAACTTTAGATTGTTTTACAACCTTTACAGCATCTTGCTCAGCTTGAGCTTCTATTTCTGCCTGAAGGTCCTCTTCTTCTTTTCTAACAATCTTAACCTCAACATCGGTGTAATCTTTTAACTTATATTCTACACCTTTTCCAGCATTCCCTGCTTTAGCAGCATCTGACATTACCTTGATGAACAATTCGATTGATCTTAGTGCATCATCGTTTCCTGGAACGATATAGTCTACCATGTCAGGATCAGTGTTAGTATCTACTAAACCTACAATTGGTATGTGCATCCTGCGTGCCTCTTTGACTGCCACCTTATCGTATTTAGGATCAATCACAATCATTACAGTAGGCAATTTCTCCATTAATTTCACTCCGGCGTAAAGTCTATTCAACTTTTGCCATTCATCTTTCATTCTAGATACTTCAAATTTAGTTCTTCCCTCAACACCTTCTTCGAATAATCTTTCAAGCTCCTGAAGTCTTCTCAAGCTTTTCTTAATTACATCAAAGTTAGTAAATACTCCACCTGCCCATCTCTGTGTTACAAAGTGTCCACCAGCTTCCATAGCTTTGTCTCTCACCATATCTGCAGCCTGTCTCTTTGTTCCAACAAATAGAACTTCGCCCTTCTCTGCTGCTTTTTGTACAACTTCTGCTGCCTCAGTAAGCATTTCGCGAGAACGAACAATATCAATAATATGCACACCCTCTTTTGCTCCATATATATACGAAGACATTTTTGGGTTCCACCTACTGGTACTATGACCAAACTGCATACCGGTGGTTAAAATTTCCTTTAAATCAGGAATAGTTACGGACTTTGAAGCCATACCTTTATTTATAATAATTTATATACTTCCATGGATTCGCCCCGAATTAGGGAAGGTTGTAGATATCCATGGGTTGGATTGCGTATTTCTACGCTTGGCGATTATACCACAAGATAAAGCCTATCAAAGGCCATTTGCGTGATAAAATCACATATGGCAATATCGCCAGCACTTTAAAGTCGGAAGACGACAACTACGGAGGTAAATGTCGTGAAAAGGAAAGTTTTCCTCATTTTAGGGCTATTGATTGTGGTATGTGCCACATTGACAGCTAATATAGTTTCCGCACAAGATCAGGGAGTGGGAATAATCTCACTCGAAGGTAATATAGTCTCTATTACATGGCAGAAATTACCAGATGCAAAGGTTTACCATGTATTTATCGGTGAGCACACAGGATCTGGCTATACTCAAATATATAATAGCCAAGAAACTAGTGAAGATGCGTTTTATAGCATCAGCTTAAAGCTTGAGTATATTCCTAAAGATCCATTGGAATTCTGGTTGTTCCCCTATACGCAGCAGACCAGTATCTCAGATATAAACGACTGGCTTTTCGTAGACTCTACTGCCCCCGATATCGGAATAGCAGTGACGACGACTGCGACATTTCAGCGTAATTTCGAATGGGAAGATACTGGATACGATTGGTACCGCCTGCAAGTAATAACACCAAGTGGACAAAAAGTACCTATACCCAACACGCTATATGATGGCTGGATAAAGACAGAAGAAGTCTGTATAGGCACTAATTGCAGTGCTCAAATCTCAAGTTGGTTCTGGGTATGGTACGGAGGCATCAACTTAAATGACCCCTACAACCTATTATCTGGAGGTTGGAGGCAAGGTGATGGCATCGAAGGGATATGGACCTTAGAAATAGCGGGATGGAAAGAAGGGGATGGTGCGGTTGTGACTTTCATTAGTTCCAAGCAGCAATTACTACTACCCTCTAATCCGCCTAAACCTCAACTTACTATTGATGGTTCTGGATCTATCAAAATCTCGGAAACAGGTGCCTTCTCTGCTTTTAGAGCAGGCGCAATTGTGAATGGCACAGAATATATCGGCACAGATATCTCTTGGGGAGTGACAAATTGCTTCCTTGAAGTATGTTACATTCCAAGCCTTTGGGGCTACAACCAGTCCAAGCGTGAAGGAAGTGAATTTATACTACTTCTGATGAACGACGGGACATGGTTGCGCATCAACGAGATTAGTAGCTCTCAACAGCCAGTTCCAGCAATGACCTTAACAAGTCCTAATCAGATTGGCGTAAGTCGGTCTGAGTATCAGTACTTTTATATTCAAGTTCTGGATATGGAGACCTTAGAACCAGTAAGCTGGGCAAGGATGAATACTGAAAAAGGACCTGGGGCAGAACAAAGTGAACCCGGTGTATACAGTACGCAATATTGTGCAGCAGAAAGCGAATACTATTGCCCCGTGGACAGTTTTATGAGCTCGCGTGGCGTAAGCGGCTACATTCGTGTATGTGGCTTTAATGATGGAGAGGGTCTGCATTCAGAACTGATTGCAGATAAAAACTCAGCTATTTACGACAGATGCTCCTGGAAGATTCTACAAGTTCGAGAGTCAGATTTGAGGCTTGTCGATTTCGATCAAACTACAGTTATGTAGAAGACTTAACTCGGCCGACAGAAGTAACTAAGTGATTAGTGAAGTCGGTTTCCTTACAATAAAAATCTGAGATTTACTCTCAAGGCTGCCTGGTAGGGGGTCAGCCCAATATCCTTTATAACTTATTCTCTGATTCCCTATAAATTACTGCTCTATCTTCATAAACTACCAAAACGTCCCCATTCACTGCATACTTATAAAAAGTTGGTTGCTGAATTCTTAAGGCTTGCAGATTAGTAATCTCGGCTATAGTCGGCTCACCTTCAGGAACATATACCAATTCAGCGACTTGTTGAGGGATTGTCTTACTAGTGATCTCTTCTGGCTGCTCTTTTGGCAGCAGTAGATACACGTTCAGAGCAACAGATAATATCACTGCAATTGTTATAAATCCTATAAATAGCTTGATAGCCAAGCCAGCATGACTAGTTACCTCTTTTTGAGTGTCTTTCGGGATTGGCGTATATTCCATCATCCAATTTAGTGAGAATTACTATTATAGTCAACGACTAGACTTCGAGATGTTTATGAAGCTCAAGCTCGATTGCCAGGACATTCATCGCATGATGCGGATATTCATCCCTTATAGCCTGTAATATCCCGCAAATTAACCTAATCTTAGATGGATACTCGTCTGCAATTATTGTCAGATATGTCCAAAACATATCATCCAAAGTTATCGATCCAGAGCCTGGCGAAGTTAATGCTGTTATTACCTTTTCTAGCTCTACATCTACCGAATCGTCATCCCCTTTGCCTGCAAGCAACTCTACAGCATAGGCAGCAGATTCAGTTAAATCAGCTCCCAAATATCCTGAATCCCAAATATTAGGACTATTTTTAGACACCTTAAATGCTGCAAAACTCATGCTGCATATTAGCAATATAGTTACTTATTCTACAATAGCTAGGAAGTAAGAGAAGTTTACTGGAACGGTTAATGGATCTTTTATTTGGATTTTGAATCCTGTACCTTCTTCGATCTCTATTATCTTGTAGCTCACGAATTGATCAGGAGAAGCAACTATTACGGAGTCTACAGTCACACTTAGGTTAAAGACTTGTACGCTTGTTTGTCCTGCAGGTATAACAGCATCACCAACCGCTGCGTTGTCCTTACCAAATTTTAGACTATCTCTAATGATGACATCATCAGCCGAAACTGTTGTTGCCGCCAATATACCTTGTACTGTCAGATCTCCTTCTATAGCAACTGCTCCTACAACTACGAACTCACTCACATGCATCTTTACAGTTTTGTCTGCTCCAGACCCTACTAGATCAAATAGGTTTTCTAATCCTTGCTGACTACCGCCCTCTGAAGTAATTGCTACCGCATTTTGAGCATCAACATTTGATTCAACAGCTTCTGCAGGTCGGTAGCCTAGATCAATGAACATCATTATTCTGCCCTGCCTATCTCTGTCTTCAGTCTCCTGTACAGGAGAAAGATCTGCAATAGTTGTTTGATCTGCAGCAATCTCAGCAACTTCATTTGAAATAGCCTCAATATCCTCTGTGTTTATATCTCCTTGCTCCACCATTTCTCCTAGTAATTGCTGTGTCTCATCCAGACTTTGTTCTACGAATTCACTTACCAGTGCGCTATCGCCCTGCACAGCTCCTTCAGGATTAAAGTCTTCCATTGCTCTTCCGATGATTACGCCACCTGCGGATGCCTTCATCGCGTAACCTGGAGTACTGCTGGCAGTAAGGTAGTCACCTCTCTTTATCGGCCCATTTTCGTCTGTGACTTTTACAGGAACTCTTCCTGCTAGCCCTAGAGGCCTACCGTGCTCACTGTTAGACTCCCAATCCTGTAAATATAGTCCAGGAGCTGTACTGATTACACCGATAGCCTTATCGTCATAGGCATTTTCTTCTCCTCCTGCCCTTTCAACTACCAGCCTTCCAGTCGCATCTTCTTTGAATCTAACAACATCCCCAGCGCCAATAGTCTGATCATCAACCATATATTCTTCAGCCAAGTCGAAGTTTGACAAACTAACCTGCCCACCTTGAATTAGCCCTGCTGCAAACGTACCACTTACGTTAAGATCTCCGTTCAAATTTGCTACTCCATTACCTTGCAATTCGAAGTTAGTAAAACTAAATGTATCTGTACACCTGTCACTATTTGTTAGGGACATACTTATAGAGCTACCTCCAGCAGCGCTTCCATACGGACTTGCACCAAGGTCAGTAATGGTAGTATTACCATATGCTCTAGCACCTCCTGTGCCTAACGTAGGGCTTGTTGGAGTGGTAATATCTCCACATGTTCCACAATTTCCTGAGCTGTCTACCTTTACTACGTAGCCATTCTCTGTGCCGGTTCCGTATGATCTAGTGAATCCGACTGCTAGGTATGATCCATCTTTAGTCTCAATCACTTTTCTTAGTTGATCATTAGAAGTACCTCCAATAGTTCTTACCCAAGCCAAAGTAGGAGCTGTTCCTGCTGCTGCTTTATTTAGTTTAACCATATAACCTGTTTCTACAGATGATACAGTCTGCTTACCAGCAATTATGTAGCCTCCATCAGATGTTAAAGCAATACTGTAACCTTCTTCAGTATTAGCTGTACCAATAGTTCTTGTCCAAACTAAATTCCCAACTTCATCAATCTTGGCAAGATAGATGTCGGTGCCTCCAGCTCCAAATGATGTAGTTGTTCCTACACCTACTATTCCACCATCTGAGTCCTGAATAGCTTGGAAGAATGCATCTTCTCCAGTACCTCCAATACCCGTACTGAAATTTGCCACTGTAGCTGTAAGTCCACTAAAGTTAACAGGAACAATTGTTGCGTCATTACCTCCTGCTCCGAAATTGTTGTTTCTACCAGCTAAAATCATATCTGTACCGGACGCTCTCTCAATGGAAACACCATACGAGTTTGTACCCTGAGCCCAATAGCTACATGATCTAAGTTGACCAAAAGAAGTATATCTACACAGAACTGTATAGAACTCTGTTCCGGCAACATTTCTTAGTACAGAGCTTACCATCAATTCTCCATCTGCATGAACAGCAACATCATCGTGAGCCATGTAATAACCTGGAGATGTATAACCTCTTGCGCTACCCCATACAAATGTACCGTTTGCTGAGATTCTCACTAAGAACGCTGCCTGTGTTGTACCTGGTACAAATGAAGCTGTGTATCCCGCAATTACGTAATCACCGCTTGGAAGTTGATCAACTCCATATGCCTGATCAGCACTTGTGCCACCTATAGCCCTCTGCCATGTAATCGCCCCTTCTGAGTCGTACTTAACGGCATACATATCGTAGTCACCTGAAGTCCCTGAGGTGTTAGTGTAACCTACCGCTATGTATCCGCCATCTTTGGTAGCAATTACATCACGAATACTTGTGATTGAAGATGCTGCTCCACTCAAAGACTTCACCCACAAACCAGATTCTTGAGTTACTTTTATGGAAGACACCGAGCTGTCAGAATTTACGATGTCTAGGACAGCGCTAGGTGTATCAGTACCTATTCCTAGATATCCTGCGTCTGTAATAACGACTTCATTGGTAGCATCACCATTTGCATCAAATCCTAAGAAATTACTTGTAGTGTCGTAACTAATAACAGCATCATTGCCGTCAGTTCCTATGTGCAAACTAGCAGGGCCTAGATAAAGATCCTGCCATCTGTTTGTAGAAGAACCTAGATCAAAGGTATTATCAGTTCCAGGAAGAATTCCTCCTGTAAATTGAAAATTCCCTCCATCTAAAAGTGAGATCGAGGCACTGCTGGATGCATCGCTTCCATAAAAGGTTAGGTTAGGATCGTTGGCATCATTTACACCATCTCCGACACGTATTGTATTCGTATCTACATCAACACTAAACACACTTGCAAGTGTGGTTCCTCCTATAGCGAAGTCTTCTGAAGTATCAGTTAGATAAGTTATCCCAGCTCCATCAGTAAAAGGCGAAACTGCCGCAAGTAGATCTACATTTGAACTACCATCATAGAAGTACAGGTTAGTGCCGTTCCACCATAAATCACCACTAACCGGTGCTGTTGGATCTACACCACTTGAGCTTGTTAAATTTATTTGAGCTAGGCCAGTAGTTGCCGCAGCAATATCAAACCATGCGTCTGGAGAGACTACTCCCAGACCTAAAGCCCCATTTAGATAAGTCTGTCCATCATTAGCTATGGAAAATACATCAGTACCCCCAACCTGCAGCTGAATTAGGTTTGGAGTTGCCCCTCCAGTTTCATTCAACCAAATTAAGGAAGTTGAACCTGTTGCAGTCTGTGCCGAACTTGGCTGAAGTTGCACAAAGTCAGCAGCTGTGAATCCGGAGACGCTGCCAGCACTATCTGCATAGTAAGCGAAAGGCACACTGGTAAAGACTTTTCTGTCGAAAGTTTCTAATGTATCTGGACCTCCTGTTGCGAAGTCGCCATCCCCATCAGTATCCATCTCTACCTCTAAGTAGAGCGTATCGTCAGCACCCCAAGTGATTCCTGAGCCAGAACAACCTCCTGAAGGTGCATCCCAACTAGAACAGATACTGTTCAACTCTAAGTTGAATACTCCTCCATTGTCGCCTAGCTCAATATTTGGGTGGGTTTCCTGCCATAACAGCGTTCCGCCAGAGCTATCGGAGTAAATACTCACTCTAAAGTCACAAGTATCAGCACCAACTAAAACACAAGCAGGAGAACCTGCCTCGACATTTAATCCAGTAGTTTTTTGTACTATTTTACTTTGGAAATTAATAGTATCGTTAGCCTGAGCGTCTATCCTAGTATTTAGATTTAAGGCGATTGCAGAAGCAATTAGAAGAGTTGTGGTGAAGAAAATGAAGAAAGTATAAACAGGCCCGCGACCGGTATACCGGTAGGACCTGAAAGACGCGCTTTTAGTAAAGGCTTTACTGGCAGTCATCAGTTATAGTTAATGCAATCTATAACATACTACACAGAAAATTGGGAGGAAGTCAACGTTTGGACTGTTTGAGACTAGTTTATAGCTACTTGGAAGCTACCACTATTCACTATCTCATCTGTATCGCTACGATAGATAATAATGACGCCTTCAGAGTTGAATATAGCAACCACATCTTGACTAGCTAGGTTTTCGTAGAATTCGGGGTCTCTTTTTTTGGAAGTCTCAACGTCTGTCACTACAGATATTTGAGGTTCAGAAGTCGTATCTTGAGGTATCAGTTCAGACTCTTTTGCAAGCTCTATTACTCTATTTGATAAAGAAGCTCTAGTATCTTGCAATATCTGACCAGGGCTTTTACCTTCATAGATAATTTCGTTCGAAGATCTACGATAGATCAACATCTTATCTTCGAAACCAATCACATAGTCACCATCCTGTGCATCAGCGTATACCTTCTGATGAATAGTATTCTCAGATTTTAGATTATCAGCATTACTTACCAATGCTATTGTAGGATCCTGTGATGTATCTATGTTGGTTAGTACAGAAACCTCTTGAAGTATTTGAGCGTTGCTCGTTGAACCCTGTCCCTTAATATCAAACAGGAAATATAGTGTCACTAGCTGCACAACCACAATCCCGATCACAACTACTCCTAGTAGAATCCTCCAGAATGATCCTCTATCCTTCTTTCCTTTTGATGATTTACCCTGCCTCCTATTGGATTGAGGTGTATTTGCTTGCTGTGATTGCGCAGAAAATTGCATTAGGGATAGGTTTAATATACCTAACTATCTTAGGGGTAATACAATTTTGGGTCAACTACTATTCGGTCTTCTTCTTGACCTTAATTATGTCTTTTACTTTTGGATAATCTGGATGCGCCCAGAATTCACCAAACTTACCCGACTTTATTAAGTAGTTTCTTCCATCCTCTGTCTGAGGAGGTTTACCAAAAGCCTCTTCTAGCTTATCTGGCTGAAGTTCTAGAGGCCTTGCATCCTTCACTTTAGGGTAATCTGGATGTGCCCAGAACTCACCAAATCTACCTTTCTTGAGAATAAAGTCTTTACCATCATCTGTTTTTGGAGCAGGAAGATACATTTCTTTAAACTCCTTTGTCTTTACCTTTTTCTCAATATCCGCTTCAGTAAGTCCATCCATACCCCTCATACCTTTACAATCAGGGAAGTCTGCACAGCTGTAGAATCTTCCATACCTACCCAATTTTATAATCATTTCTTTGCCACATACTGGACACTTTATATCTTTAGGTGCCTTACCTAGAACCGTAAATTCATCTCGTTTTATCTTCTCGTCATTTTCTATCAGCTCCTTCTCAAAAGGCTTATAGAAGGCATCCATCATCTTCACCCATTCAAGATCACCATTAGCTATCTTATCTAATTTTTCTTCTAGCTCTGCCGTAAATCCAGAATCTACGATATCGTTAAAGTATTTAACCAATAGGCCAGTTACAACGATACCTGTATCTGTTGGGAAGAAGTATCTACCCTCCTTCTCCACATATTTTCTAGTCTGAATTGTGTGGATAATTGGAGCATATGTAGAAGGCCTACCTATACCCATTGCCTCAAGCGTTTTTATAAGGCTAGCCTCTGAATATCTTGCTGGAGGCTGTGTAAAGTGCTGCGTACCCAATAGTAAGTGTGCAAAAACCTCTTGCCCTTCTTTATAATCAGGCAATTCTTGTTCTGTAATCTTCTCTTTATAGACTTTTAGATAACCATCAAAAAGAATCTTTCGGCCTGTAAGCTGGAACTGATATCCTTCTACTTCGGCAATTATTGTCTGTGTCTCTAGTTTTGCTGACTGCATTTGCGATGCCAATGCTCTGCTTCGAATCAATGAATAAAGCCTACCCTCGTCACCATCTAAGCCAAGTGCTTTTGCGGATTTACCAAAATCAGTTGGCCTAATAGCTTCATGAGCTTCCTGAGCAACTTTAGCCTTCGTTTTGTATTGAATAACCTCTTTTGGCAGATACTCTGGTCCCATCTTCTTTATAACTTTTCGTGCAGCCTCTATCGCCTGCTGAGACATACTAATTGAGTCAGTACGCATGTATGTTATCTGCCCAGCCTCGTATAGTTTTTGAGCAGCTGACATTGTCCTTCTAGCAGCAAAGCCCAACTTATTGGATGCTGTTTGCTGCAAAACACTCGTACTAAAAGGGGCAGATGGATATTTATTGGACTCTTTGCTAGAAATAGACTTTATCTCCCACTTTCCTGACTTCACCTTGTCTAGAAGGCTTTTTATTTCTGATTCTTTTGTCAGTTCAACCTTCTTATCCCTATACTTCGTTAGTTCGAACAGTAAGGCTGTATCTTCTCTATCTTCTGCTCCTTCTTCTTTGTCTTCTTCGTCTTTTTTGTCTTCTTTTTTCGCTATCTCAATCCTTAGATCACCCTTCTTATTCTGCAGATCAGCTTTTACCTTCCAGTATTCGTCTGGTTTGAAAGCATCTCTTTCTTTCTCTCTATCCACAATTAATCGCACAGCTACTGATTGGACTCGACCCGCAGAAAGACCGTATCTTATCTTTTTCCAGAGTAATGGTGACAATTTATACCCAACCAATCTATCTAGAACTCTACGCGCCTGTTGCGCATCAACCAAATTCATATCAATCTCTCGGGGATTATTCGCCGCATTTTGAACAGCGTCTTTAGTAATCTCAGTAAATACAATTCGGGATATCTTCTGACCTTTTTTTGGCTTCCCTTTTTTATCTATCACACCCAAAGCTTGTGCCACATGCCACCCAATAGCCTCTCCTTCTCTATCAGGGTCGACAGCCAGAACTAATTCATCCATGCCCTTATATTCCTTTTTTAGTTCTTTTAGAACAGAAGGTTTTGTTACTGTGTACTCTGCCTCAAAGTTATTATCCGTATCAACAGCAAGTCCAGACTTAGGCAAATCTACAATATGACCCTTAGAAGCCTTTACCTTGTAGTCTTTTCCTAGATACTTTTGAATTGTCTTTGCTTTTGCCGGCGATTCGACGATTACTAGTTTCTTCATATTTACTTCTTTAAGTTAAACTTTAACAGCTCATCTTGATAAACCTTACCTTTTAGTTGCAGTATAGTTAGCAACGATAAGGTATCACCTATAGTCTTGTCAAACTGAGCTGACAACTCTTCTGCCGTTTTAGGTTGCTGAGTAAGGTTAACTAAAATTGGATCGTCAATTTGATTTTCTTGAGATACACTCTCTTTTTCATACTTAAACCCAATTTCTTCCAAAATCTCTGAAGCGCCCTCAACTAATTTAGCAGTTAGAGATTTTAATAAGAAGTTATTTCCTTTCGTTAATTGCTCGTCTAGACCTCCAGGCAAGGCAAAAACCTCTCTACCATAACTTACTGCATGACGAGCAGTTATCAAAGCTCCACTCTTCTCTCTCGCTGCCGTCACCAAGGTCGCCTGTGAAAGCCCTGCAATCAAACGATTTCTTCTAGGAAAAGAACCTTTAAATATTTTACTTCCTGGCAACATTTCTGAAATGAGTAAACCCCTCTTGGCAATACTTTTAGCAAGTGATTGATTCCCTGCAGGCACAGGATTTTCTAATGGTCCCGGTAATACCGCAATCCCAAACCCTTCAGACTTTAGTGTCGCTTGGTGTACAACTGCATCAACCCCGTACGCAAGTCCACTAACCAATACAATGCCAGTACGAGCAAGCTTACCAGTGATTTCTGCAGTAGCATTAGTGAATTTTTCAGCAACCTTGCGACTACCTACTATCGAAATACTTTGCCTAGAAGCTAAGTTAATGTCTCCTTCATAAAATATTACTGATGGAGGATCGTATATCGACCTAAGTAGTAAAGGATAGTCTTTATCTAGTAAAGTCACGAACTGTTGTTTCGAATCTAAAACCTGCTCTAATACAGCCTCTCCTTTTGAAGTATCTTTCGTAATGTCTCTAAGTACTTTGATCACTCTATCTGAATTGTACTCATAGAATTCCACCAGCTCCTTTAACTGATTCAGAGAAATTGAGGAACCAAAAACTAGCCGAATAAACTCTTCTCTATTGCTCCTACCCATTATCTACAAGACCTAGGAAAATTGGAGTAAAGACAACCCAAAAAATCTCGGACAACTGGGGTTGCGTTCCACCCGCCACCTCCATAATGCACATGAACTACATAGGCGTAAGTTCTATTTTGATACTCGAAAGTCCCTACTACCCAACCATGCACTCTTGATCGAATCTCTCCATCCACAAATTCAACAGCCTCAGCTGACCCAGTCTTAGCCTTGGGATTACCAGGAGCACCATTTAAGACTCGATACGCAGTTCCGTTAGGATAACTAACCGAACCATTCATTCCTTCTAGTATAAAGTCTCTGGTTTTCTGATCTATCTGAACTTCTCTCTCTAATTGCTGAAAATCACTCTCTATTACATTCCCTTCTTGATCTTGAATCTCCTTGATGAGATTAGGCTTATAATATTTACCTCCATTAGCAATTGTTGAGGTCATCATTAACATCTGAAGTGGCGTAACCAACACCATCCCCTGTCCAATACTTGTATTACATGAATCACCTGCAAACCAGCCTTCTCCAAAAGTATCTAGTTTATATTTAGGAGAAGGCATAATACCTGAAAGCTCTCCTGGTAAGTCGATACCTGTCTTTACCCCTATACCCAATTGATTAGCAAGCTGCTGATATTCTTCCATCCCATACTCGTTTACTAGCTTTAGAGTACCTTCACAGAAAAAAGTATTACTAGATCGAGCCAAAGCCGTAGTGATATCAAGCTCCCCTAGATGATACTTTCCATACTCACAAAATTCTCTATTACCCAAGGGCATACATCCTGTTGAGAATACTCTTGTATCAGCATCAATAGTGCCTTTTTCTAGATTTGCAAATGCAGATACTAACTTGAATGTAGACCCAGGAGGAGCTTGAAGACCAATCAACTTATCTATTAAAGGCTTTCTTGGATCGGTCACGTATTCTGTATACTTTTCTGAGGAGATTCCCTGTACAAAATCGTTCGAGTCAAACGAAGGGTAACTAGCATACGCAGCTAGATCTCCAGTCTCTATATCAACTATTGCCGCCGCCCCCACGTTTGCCCCAAGCGATTCAACTTGATTACCAAGTAGCTTGTATAGTGCCCTCTGCCAGTCAATATTGATCGTAAGCACGATATTTTCACCAGGTAGTGCACTATATATCTCTCTAGTTAATCCCAAAGATACTTCTTTCCCCTTAATTCCTTTTAATCTCTCTTCTAGTACACTCTCCAATCCCTGCTTTCCAACCCTATCTTGATAGCCATATCCGTTATTGATATCCTCTTCTGAGACTGGGCCTGTATAACCTAATATCTGAGACATCTGCTTTGGAAATAGATAACTTCTTATTGGGATTGTTCCAACTTCTAATCCAATTTCGGGTAGCTTACTTTGTAGTAGTACAGCTTGATCAGCGGTAAGACCTGCGACTAAAACCACTCTATCCGAGCCTTGTTTCTGAGTTTCTTCGTAGGCGGAAACCGTCTTTCCTAAACTAAATAATTCTTTGCTCAAATATATATATTCCTCCTGAGTAATACTACTTTGAACTGCGACATAGTACCCATTTTTATTACTCACAAGCCTTTTCCCATTCACATCATAAAATAACCCCCTAGGAGGAGGAACCTCGGACTGGAATGTAGCATTCTGCTTTGCAATAAGTAGACTCTGTGTACCCGTCTCGGCTTGTACGCCGAAATGTATGCCCATTAAGAGCAGCAATCCTATTGAGGCATAAAACCCGACTGACACGGACTTAACCAAGCCAGGAGTCCAATTCTTTCCAGAGAAAAGCCCTTTTATCTCGAGTTTATACGAAGTCGTGCTCATTTTTATCGAACCTTTGCATAATTAACATAATTATTGCAGCGATTATGAAGTTGGTAATAACAAACGATATTACCCATAGTAAACTTGGTCTACTGCCTAATATCACAAATCCTAACGCCAAAAAGTTAAACAAGAGTAAATTCAAAAGAAGTTCTGCATCCAATTTATTTTGAACTATAGAAATGCCCATATGGGTGACTGCCGCTAAAGTAATGGCCAGTAGTAGTAAACCTAAATTCTGCTGAAATAGAACACCGTAGATAATACTCATCATTGAAGTAAAAAAGATTTTAGCCGCAACCTGATCTTTAGACCTCCAAATAAACAAGCTTAAAAAAACACCCTGAAATAGAAAAATACTCGGCGAGAATATTTCGTAGAAAGCTACATCTATCAACAAACAAACTATGTAAAATCCTATCCATTTATACAGCTGAGCTGACTAACATTAAGAAATCTAGATTACCCAAATCGACCGAGGTAGTCAGTTGAACTTCATATTCTTCTCCGGCATCTATTCCAGCTATCGAATCTACATACCCCACAATAAATTCCTTTAGGGCTAGATTTGTTGGTTCAAGCAATCTAACCTCGTCTCCAAGTTTTATCTTGCTCTGCCT
>CAYGMI010000019.1:0-5624 GCA_964351125.1 uncultured Candidatus Saccharibacteria bacterium
GAATCTTTATCTCTATAGATTGAGAGTAAGTCCTTTAATCTGCCTTGTTTACAAAAGGTAATGCTCTCGTGATCATATTTACCCTTTGGAAACAAGGCAGATTAAAGGACATACTCTCAATCTATGGAGACAAAGATTCGGTCCAGGGTGAGGAAACACTTCTACTTCTCGCTAAATCCGAAATCGGTCTTGGAAAGTTCAACTCTGCCAAAGATACAATAGAGCTAATAGAGAGCGCTACCCTTAGTCTAGATCCTGATCATATACTATTCTCTGAACTATTCTCCTTAAGAGCAGAGATGGCTAGATACGAACTAAACACTCCATTAAGCAGCACATATTTAAATAGTGCCCTTCGAATAGCACTTAGAGCGAAGGATAGAGGCGCTCTTGGACGTGTCTACTATCAGATGGGAATGTTGGAGTTTATGGCAGACAATAGATCTTCTGCAATTTCTTTGTATCTAAAAGCACTTGATTACCTGGATGTAATCAACTATCCAATCCAAACTGCAATTATCTACCTTTACCTAGGAAGGATGTATGAACAAGGACTCAACATTGAATTGTCTACAAACTACATGCATAAAGCTATCGAGATTTTAAGGAGTATAGATAACGCTTACTACCTTGCATGGTGCTACAACGCACTTGGTATGAGTCAGGCAATGTCAGAGGACTACTCTGGAGCAATTGAACAAATTGATTTAGCACTTAGGGCAAGTAAACTTAGTGGCTCGGATATGGAGATGCATTACAGCTACAAGTACCTCGGAATTATCGATCTGGCTCGAAATAAGTATGAATCTGCACATCAGAATTTGAGCCTTGCGGAAGAAAAAGAAAAAATCTTTAGGAGCGGTGTGGGCAACAGTCGTAATCAGCTCATGAAACTACTTGTGGAATCAAAAGGCAGCTACAACTCTTCTATCTCGAGAATGAAAGAAATAGTCAGCCCGCAAAAAGGCCTGGTAAAGCCTAAGCTTGGAAAGTATCTGCTGAATACAGCTAGGCTTATCCATGGAGATTCAAACGAAGTTGCTCAAAGCAAAATGGAGCTATCTAGACTGGAGCGTTCAACACAGGGGCAACTAAATGAGGCTGTCAGAAAAACTCTAGACACCAGATCGCTACAAGTAATCCGCTAGGATATATACCCTTCTTGCTTCAGATATTCTATAAGGTTATTGAAGAAGTTCAATAGATCTGGGAATACTGCAACTCTTTTTTCTTTCCACTTCCTAAGATTCTCTTCAGTAAAGCCAAACTCAGTCCAATCTTCCTTGTAGTCTAGCCAATGGATCATAGGCTCAATAGCATCTACTGCACGAACGAATTTTGCTTCATCACTTTCTAGACCTTCAAACTCATCTACAATATCAGCATAATCAGATAGGCCTTCTGGCATTGTCTGTTTAATCTTCTCAATCGCCTCCTTCTCTCTATCCTCTTGAGTCTTTTTTGCTTCATCATCCAAAATAAACGTATCCAGAGACTCAATCTCTACAACATCGTGATACAAGGCAATTTCGAATACTTTTAGTCGATCTAAATCCAGATCGAACCTATTCATAAAGTATTGAGCCAAAAGCATTGTGCTCCAAACATGTTCCGCGGTACTCTCTGCACGTTCACCAACTTTTCCAGATCGGGTGACCTCTTTTAGCTTAAATAAATATTGAAGTTGTTTAATGTCTTCCATAGTAAATATTACCATAGGCATAGAGCCACAATAGGCTTATTCTAACTGATATCTTGAGAAGTCTTTTGGAAGTTCATTCTGGTACTTTTAAAATGATACAACGCTTTGCCATGTAAAGCTCACAAACATTAGGTAAGAGTATTCTTTGAGAAATATTTGGATGAAGATACATTCAAAAATCCATAACACAGGATCTGTTCCTACGTATTTCACTAATTGATTCCTTGAAGTGTTTTTCTGGAAGTATAGTGTGACACAATCACAACGTATCATTTTGGGGTGGATGATGGGACTCGAACCCACAACCCCTGGTACCACAAACCAGTGCTCTACCATTGAACTACATCCACCATTATTTCGAAGAAACCCAAGACATGCTTGAGCGATAGGATTTTACCATAAATCTTTCAGATACTATTCCTTATAGGGCTAAATTGATAGAAGGTATTTCTCTAGTTCTATAGTAAAGTCTTTTTCTAGTTGATTGTCTTCAACCATATTTGTACGAGTCATCCCAATAGCTTCTGTATGCTCGATCCCAATATAATTCATTACATACTTCATGTATGGAGTGGCAAAGTCACGGCTAGATTCAATTTTAGCTCCGCCTGTAGACATTACGAGCAGTGCGTTTTTAATACCCAACTTCCCTTCTGGACCTACGGGTCCAAACCCAAATGCCTTATCTCTTTGAGTAATTGAGTCTATCCAAGCCTTAACCGTAGCTGGAATATTAAAGTTATACATCGGATACGCAACTACCAAAAGATCAATCCCAACAATCTGATCAAAATGTAGATCGAGCTGTCTTAGCGCGTCTGCGTCAGATTCTGAGATCTCTTCCTTGCGCAGATTGCGTTTAACATACGCATTTAGGCTCTTACGATTGAAGTTCTCTGGGACTTGCTCGAGCAAGTCCCAGAGTTGTACGTCATAGCTATCCTCTAGCCGCTTTGTAATAATCTCTACACTTTTATCTGTATAAGAGTTATCGCCTGGAGCGAAGTGTACAATGAGTGCTTTCTTCATACTGATTAAGCTTGCTCTACAGCTTGAATGTCAATTCGAATATCAACATAGTTACCTACCAACATATTGCCTCCTGGTAGTGGCATATTCCAATCAAGTCCAAATTCCGTTCTATCAATCTTTGAATTTAGTAAGAATCCAGCTACCTTATCTGAACCACCATCCTGGTTTGGCCTTTCTGCTACACCCAAGAAAGATACTAATAGCTCAACTTCTTTAGTCACTCCTGCAATCGTCAGCTCTCCTTTTACTGTCGCAGTCTCTTCTTCGCCACCCATAACTTTTACTTCTGTACTTTTGAACGTAATTTCTGGATGATTAGCTACATCAAAAAAGTCGTCACTCATTAAGTGCCCATCTCTCTTTTTGTCTCCTGTAGTAAGCGTGCTCACATCTAGTACACCACTATAACTAGCCGATTCCGGATTCTCAGGGTCAAACTCAATTTCACCAGTTACTCCAAAAACATGCCCAGTCACCCAAGACAAGCCCATGTGTTTTACTTTAAACTCTGCTGCTGTATGTACAGTATCTAGCTTCCAGTTACTCATTTATTTAGTAATAAAATATAAGGTAGTAGAACTAGACCAAGTATAGAATTGCTACTCACTTTTTGTCAAATATAGTATAATTTAGTATGAAAGAAGGCGAATACTGTCCGGTAACGGAGTCCACAAGAATAATTGGAGATCATTGGAATATCCTAATCGTGAGGGAGTTGCTCGACGGCTGTAAGCGGTTCAGTGATTTAGAAGAGGAAGTGCCCTCTATTACGAAAAGCACCTTGTCTGCAAGGTTAAAGCAATTGGTGGATTCCAAAATTGTCGAACGTAAACAATATGACTGTATGCCGCCAAAGGTGGAATACACCCTCACTAAGAAGGGTGCAGACCTTAGTAAAGTGATTGCTGAGTTGGAACTATTCGCCAAAAAGTATTATTAGGCTTCTGGATACAGCATACTTCTTAATAGTGCAGTCCTGATATATGTCCCGTTTCGCATTTGAGCCCTTAGATAAACCGACCTAGGATCGTTGTCTAATTTTTTGCTCAATTCTTTTTTTCTTGGCAAAGGGTGCATTATCAACATATTATCGTGAGCGCCCTCTATGGTTTCAGGATTTACCTCGTAATCAGCGGCAATACTATTATACTCTTCCATCATTCCATTTGCTGCATACCACTCTTCTTGTAATCTAGTTATATAAAGGACATCTGTAGTTCGAATCACATCCCTCACGTCTTCAAGTTCCTGAATTTGAATTCCTGCTTCTGCCCATTTCATTTTTATATTCTCAGTCATTAGCAATCTAGGAGGAGAGACTAAATTAAATTTTAGGTCTTTCCCCATCAATGCAAGTATCTTACCCAACGATTTAACAGTCCTACCGAACTTCAGATCTCCCATAAACGTAAATTCTAATCCCTCTAAACTCTTTATCTCCTTCCAAACTGTATAAAGGTCTAGTAGTGCCTGAGTTGGATGACGTAAGCTACCTGACCCAGCATTCACAACAAGTGCATCAGTACTCTCTGCAGCTATCCTAGATGCGTCATCAAGCGGATGACGCATAATTATTACATCATTTTCCTTCATTAAATTTCCGTTATATACAGAATGAATAGTGTCCGACAGATCTTCTCCTTTTTGAGTAGAGCTGAATGCACCCATCCCGTGCTCGGCAAATAAATCTAGACCTAGCTTTCTACATGCAGTATGAAAGGAAGTATATGTTCTGGTAGAAGCTTGAAAGAATATTAATGCAGCTGTCTTCTTTTCTACTTGGAAATCGGCAAGCTCTCTTTCTTCATCAGCAAGCTCAATTTCTTGAGCTAGTGAGAATAGCTGATAAACAACCTCAGGATTTACAAGCTGCTCGATCTCGATAAAATCTCTACCATAAAAACTAGAATCTATTACCGGAGGTTGATAACCCGATGTCGTATCAAACATAGTTAGAAGTATAAAAAATAAGCAAAAAAAATGAGCCCATGGCTCAAAGTATTAGTTAGTTAGTTTTTTGGATTTGATTTTGTGTCTGTAATTTTGCACTAGGGCTAGTTTAGTTTGCTCTAGGTAGCTAGTCAAGTTTGGCAAATATCTATAGCTGTACTATAATCCGCGCATATGACAGATATGACGATTCAGCATAACCTACCCCCAGCCCCAGAAAAATCACCATACGAACTTGCAGGAGAGGAAGCAGTTCTACTGCTCAACAGCATTCCCGATTTTAAGGAGCGCTACTATAACTATGTCGGAGAGAATAAAAGCTGGAATCTGGGAGCTAGGCATATGGTTTTAATGTCTGGACCCGCTTTAAAAAATATAGCAGTCACCTATAGTCCAAAATTAATTACTGCACCTACAACTAATATCGAAAAGTACAATATATTGTTTAGTTTTAATGGAATTGCTGGACAAGATATAGATATTAAAGCTTTGGCGATAGATCCATATGCTGCTTTAGCGTTATGGCAATGGGGCGATACAAGATATCCATTATCTGTCGACTCTATTCTGATGAGTTTCAGGAATCAGAAGATTGACGGTGTAGATGCAGAAACCATTATCAAACTGGTCGAAGAAAAATTAATTGAGACACTACAGATGGCAAGTGCCGGAACGTTAGAAGTCTACCTTAACGAAGATAGGACGCAATTTATAATCTCTAGGACAGGAGACCTCGAACAGAAGAAGGCTGATGAAGGGTTAGATAAAGATGACTTAAGAGAGATACATTACTCTAAGTTTTCACAATTTCTGATGGAGCTATATCAGGCCGGAGACAGATTCGTCTCGATGTATTTACTCGAAAAGCAATTTCCTGATCTTAATAGAAACGATATTATTAACCTTGTCGCGATCCACCGCCAAGATGGTGAGTTATTTA
>CAYGMI010000019.1:5634-22044 GCA_964351125.1 uncultured Candidatus Saccharibacteria bacterium
TTGCAGGAGACCATTCCTCTGGCTACCTGTTACTCCGTAAAAAAGAAAGTACGACTGTTCGCATATCAGGAAAAATTCAAAGGAACTATGTGGCGAGAGATATTTATGAGGACATATCGCAGAAACTAACAGCAGGTGACGTATTTAGACTTACGCATCTTGGTAGAAATATTGACTTCTATGAATTACTGGATGAAGAAGGAGCACATTTTCAGATGCAGTCGGGATCAACCACCTTATCACTTGGAATAGTAAGGAAACCTAATGGAGAGAATATTCCAGTATTCTTTACAAGTGCAGAAGTAAAAAGTGTGAAGCAACAGGGTTCCTATATCAAACCCAAAGGCGAGAGAATCTTAAAGAAATTTTTGTCGGATTCAGGACTCGACTATAACGAATCCTAATCAAATAGAAAAGGAGCGGGTTGCGGGTACTCCCTTTTCGGTTTACTTGTAAGCTTGAATATTCAAGGGCAGCATTGCTGCTTTTTTTCTTCCTTTAAATATTTTCTTCCGATACGGATTATAGGCAACTATTTCTGTGCCTTCTAATACCCAGAAGAATTGCTCGTTTGCCGTACTAGCGCCATCACTTATTGCTTTTTCTAAAAGCTCGATGGTTGGTGGCACTTGCAAAACTCCTGTTCTGGCAAAGTACCATGCTGAGTAATCTGAAAACTGCTCTTTCTGTACAGCTACTGGTTGATCATCTCTCCAATTGGACATGATCTCTCCTTTTTCTCCGCAACCCTATGAATTATTATACTACTATAGGGCTATATCTCAAATATATAGTCTATTCTATAGTTGGATCACTGATCCAGAGCCAATCACCTGTTGCTTAACATCTTGTGGTTCACCCACATGATTCACTTCCCCGCTACCCACAATATTTACATCTAATGTATCAGTTACATTAATTATCACCTCACCAGATCCAGATATTTCTACTTCACCATTTGTTCCTTTTAAGTCTTTACCATCGAAGCTACCGGATGCATTAATCAATACTTTTTGGTCTGGTGCATCTCCACTCATCGTGACCTCACCCGAACCATTTATCGTGATCTCAATTCCGCGAACAGCAGTGATATTTGTAACCGTGGCAGAACCAGATGCGTTGATCTTAATATCTAATTCATCCAGATTTAAACCGTCAGAAACTACATCTGCCGAGCCATTGATTGTAATGGATTCTAACTCAGTCAGAGTAATAGTAATTTGTGGTTTTGTGGTTAAACTAAAAAACAGGTTGCTATCTTCTCGGTATATTCTAAGATTTCTATTTGTAACCTCGGTTTTTATACTTTGTAGATCATCCTTCTCTGCCAAAATCTCTATTATATTTTCTTCACCCTGCACTATTGTTACATCAGCAGCTATATCTACAACCATATAGTTAAAGTTGTCGAGAGCTCTCGATTCTGAAGTGTCTAGCAATGCACTACTGTCTGGAGATTTTAGAAGACCTGAAGAAATTAATAAAACTACTACAGACGAACAAGCCAGAATCACCCCTAAAATGGATGCGGTTAAAACTAAAGTCCCCTTTTTGTTCATAGCTTCACAATAAGAATTAGATTAACTGTTTTACTTCAAGCTTACTTACCTTTGCACTGTAGTTCTCAAGGTCTTGCTTATTTCCAAAAACTGTTACAACTCCGGACTTACTAGCTTCTTTTAGCACCTCACCAAAGGCATGGATGTCCTTAATGGATGTGCTTAGAAGCTCATCACGATATTGCTGTCGTAGTTCGTCAGTCCAGCCGGTGATTTCTCTGATGTACGCACCCCAGCCTTTATCTATTGGAGTCTGTGGCTGATCTAGACTCCCAATTGCTCCAATTATCGCTCCATCGATATCTCCTTTCGTGAATTCGTGAGTAAGTAGATACTCCCCAGCTTCTCGATAAATCTTTAGAGTATTTTCAATGTTAGGGTCTCTGTAAGAAGAGAATCCCATCTGATTGGTGTATTTATCGTATCTGAATACCGATCCATACGCTCCACCTTTGGCCCGCACATTATTCCAAAGATAGTCCATTGCCAATATATTAGAAATTGCCAAAACTGAACCGTGCGGTTTATATTCATCGCTTAGCTGCGCAGCAAGTGACACATAGTTCACCTTGGCTGGGACTGTAAATCCTTCATCCATACTTGGGACTGCAGATATATCTAGGTTTTGGTGCTGCAACTTCTGTGGAAATCCTACCAAGCCTGCGTCTAGCAAACTGCTCATTGTCTCCCAATCAGTTTCTGGAGCAGTAAAGTTAATCATCATCTTCGAGTCCAAAACCCTGTCTCTAATAGAGTTCAGGTTCGCAGTTAGCTCGGCGGCTCTGCTATCAAAATTCTGAGTAAGTTCTGACAAGAACAGATAAAAGTCTGTTCCAAACATTGCTTCGTGAGCCGCATAGTATTTATCTAATTTGGCTCTACTTCTTCGTAGCGACCAATTGTGTCCAGAAGATACTATGCCGTTCTCTATTCCAGCTTTACGCTCTAGCAGCAGTTGCTTGATCCTAGCTGTGTCAGTAAATAACGTATCAGCTACGATTTCTTTGATTAGCCTGATTAGGTCCTGCTGCTTTCTAGATAGAACCTTACCTCTGATTGTAGTTAAAGCGTAGTCCTTTTCTTGACCATACACCTTACCCAAATCTACCTCTGTCCATATTCCACCTGTGTTTGTATCTTCGTCTAGAGCTAGTTCTTCGTAGCTTCTGTTTTTGGTTGATAATCTAGTCAGTAAATATAGAAAAATAACGTAATACGGATAATCGTTTTTAGTAAGCCACGTTGAGTCAAAAGATAGATCAAAATAGGTAATACCTCTTGAAGATATGTCATGCTTTCGAACTGGAATCGATGCCTCAAGCACTGGTTCGGTAACCACGGTAGTAATCTTTCTATCTAGGTCAGAGACTTCAAGCCTTGGAATCTTATTTACTTCTTCCTCGGAATCTTGGCTATCTTGCCACTGTTTTATCTCGATGGTTTGTCGCTTTATTTGCTCTAATTCAGATTCAGACATCCCCTGTTGTAGTTTCTCAAGTCTTGTATTCTCTAGCTCTTCTCTCTTAGAGGTTAGTTCAGAGTCAGGTAACATCGAGAAATCAATGCGATGAGTATTCTCAAGTAGATCAGTTTTTATTATCTCACTAAACAAATCAGGATTATCTAATAGCTCATTGCGTATTTGCTCAAAAATCTGCACAAACGCTAATGTACCTATCGGGTCTCTACCTTGGTACCATTCATCAATGACAGATCTCATTAGATCTATGCCTGTTACACCGCCCTCTGTAATTTCTCTGAGCGAGAACTCAATAGAGTTCATAGATGCCTCAATCAGCTTAGGATCAATACTCTTAGACATTTCGGTCAAAGTATCTATGATTAGCTCATGTACTTTAGATACATTCTCATTCTTCACCCCTTTTAGCCCAATGAAGTAGATGTCTTGATTCTGACCGGATGCTAATCCCCAGCCCGCAATCCCCTCGCCTAGACCAGACTGAATCAATTTATTTCGCAGTGGTGAAGCATCAGATCCTGTTAGTATTTCTTCTAGTATCCACCATTTAACTATGGCCAAGGGCTCTTCAAGTTCTAGTGCCCACGCTAACTGAGAATATGCATTAGGTTTAGACTCATCGGTTTCGGTTACCGCATAAGTATTCTCTACCTTTTTAGGCTCTGGGAATGCAGCGACTTTCGGGATTGAACCATCTACTTCTTGATAGTCATACAAGTCTAAGTATTCAGACAGTTTAGAAAGTGCTTCTTCTACATCCAAATCCCCATAAAAATATGTTCTAGAATTTGAAGGATGATAGAACTTTTTATAGAAATCTAAGAATTGCTGGTATGTTAGATCTGGAATGGATTCTGGGTTTCCTCCTGAATCAAATTGATAGGTATTTGTTGGGAATAGTCCCGCAGTAATACCTTGCCAATTAGCCCAGGCGGGATTAGCTATCGAACCCTTCATCTCATTAAACACCACTCCCTTATACTTTAGCTTAGGGTCTTCCTCAGAAAGCTCATAGTGCCAACCCTCCTGCATAAAAGTTCTCTCTGTGATTAAAGGTTGGTACACCGAATCTAAGTAAACCTCCATCAAGTTGTAGAAGTCTACTTTATTTGCACTGGCTACTGGATAGATCGTGCACTCTGTTGATGTGAAAGCGTTTACGTAGGAGTTCACCGAAGACTTTACCAAGTGTACAAAAGGTTCTTTAACTTGATACTTTTTGGAGCCCCCAAGCACACTGTGCTCAACGATATGAGCTACTCCAGTAGAATCTTCTGGAATCGTACGAAAACCTACAGAGAATACTCTCTCTTCGTCATTATTGAGTATGAATAGAATCTCTGCCTTAGTCTTTTCATGTACATACATCAGAGCTTTGCTATCAAGCTCCGGTATATTTTTTTGCCAAATCTGCTTAAATGAGTTTTCCATCCCTTACTATAGCAGTTGATTTCTGAGTAATGGCAGGAAGTAAATTAGGAATGCTGCCAACAATACTACTACCGCTAGCTGTACCCAAGGCAGACGTTGTTCTATCGAGAACTTCCAAACTTTAAACTTCTTTACCACCTCTAACGCCTCTACCCTGTCGGTGTAATGCAACCGCACAACAATCAAACTAAATGCCACCCACCAGATAAGAGCCATCGGGAAGGTGATTAACTGCACAATAGAGATTAGAGGTACAGCAACCAATACCGGCATCAGAATGAATACCCATAGTCCATCTTTATTACTTTTGGCAAAGTCTAATGCCAATGCCTTAAACATCAAATATATGCTTGATCCGATCAGAACTACATAGGCCAAAAGACCAACTAGTCCTTGATAAGCAATCACTGTCGCCAAAGTAGAAGACTTTGCAGCTGTGGTTGCACCGTTACCTAGCAAAAGCTTAGTTGTAGAATCTGCACTATCGAAGACTCCAGTAAACAACTTAACTATATCTTGCACAGCAGGACTTATTGCGGCTGCATTTGATATTGCCCATCCAATTACTAGTGCAAACCAAGCCACTAATATTAGAAGCAATAAAGGGAACGAACTCTCTTGTACAACCTCTACCAAGCTAGCTTTAGTATCAACATACTTTTTCATACTACTCTTTAGCTGACCAATTGGTGAAGTCATCTGCCAATTCTTAGCTCTCAACCATACCAAAACCATTACCACCAGAGTTAACAAAACTACTAACAAAGTCCAAAGATTAAGATTATTCTGCATAAATACCGCGAATCCGAAAACCAGCCCAGGCAATGTAGCTAGGATCAGCCACTTTCCTTTTCCATACAGCAGATATGCCAAAAGTACCAAGCTGCCAACTAGAACTACAGAACTTAGTTCAGCAGCAATTTGAGTATCTAGAACAGTTGTAAGTACAATAATTACGAAGGACAGGATGAACCCACTAGCAAGGTTAGAAAACTTACTCTTATTCGTAACGAATACCTGAATGGAATAAAACAGACCTACGAAGGCCATCACGTATAAACCACCAAGATACTCAATAAAGCTCACTCCAAATGTATTTGCACCCACGTATCCAGCAGGAACTGTTTGAGGTAATGGAACGAATAGATATGCGCTAACCACCAAAAGCGAGAATATCAGTACTTGTACGAATCCTGGAGGATCAACCAAAAAGTTCCAACCTACCAACGATACACCTACCGCGAATAATGCTAATTGCAATAGTATCACCGTTAGAAATTGCACTGCATACTCACTAGAGCCCCACAGCTGCCATACTAAAGGAGCTACCAATAGCATTATGATTAGAGACCAAAGTCCGAATGTATATACGAAATTAAGCAGCTTTCCTCTATTTAGGGAAGGTAACTTAAATTCGTATACTTGAGAGTCACTGACCTTAAAACGCAGTTTTTTCATTGAAAATTACTAATAAGTGAATAGTGGTGGGCGGTTTAAGTGTAGCTTGGAACCGTTTGTTTTTCAATAATATCGTCTTAGGAGCGCCTCTAGGTTATAATCGTTTATGAAGATAATCGACGGAAAAGCAATTGCCAATGAAATCTTAGACAATATAAGGTTCGAGCTTGAAGGCGAAAGCTTCGATAACCGTCCAAGTCTATATATCATTGCAGCCACTAGAGATAACGCTGCGATCAGATATGCAGAGCTAAAACAGAAAGCTGCCGAAAGCGTGGGTATTAGGTGTGAAGTAGTACATATGGGAGAAAAATCTACCCCCAAAGAAATCACCGATCTAATTCATAAAATCTCTGCTCCACAAACCAAATTTCCATACGGAATTATGGTTCAACTTCCTCTGTATGATCACCTAAAATCATCGCAACTCAAAATTCTAAATGCTATCCCAGCAGAGCATGATGTAGATGGACTCACTGCCGTGAATATCGGCAAGGTTGTGCAAGGGACTAAAGACGCTGTATACCCCGCCACCGTAAAAGCAATAATCAAGTCTTTGAACCTTCCAGCTAAAAACAACCTAGAGGAATTTCTTAAAGGTAAAACGGTTACTATCGTTAACAACTCAGACCTAATCGGAAAGCCCTTATCTGCAGTGCTTAGTAGTTATGGCGCCACCGTTACCATATGCAATATTCACACCCCCGACTTAAAGCAGCATACAGTAAATGCAGATATAGTCGTCTCGGCTACTGGTAAAACTAATTTGATCGACTCTGACATGATAAAACCAGACTCGATTCTGATAGATGTCACCAGTCAGAGCAGCGGGAACAAAGTTATCGGCGACATTATAAGATCAAAGGCACTTGACGATAAGGCTGGCTGGATAACTCCTGTCCCTGGTGGAATTGGACCACTAACAATTGCCAGTCTTTTTGATAATTTAATGAACTTAAAGCGTGAACTTTCGTGAGAAAACTTTTCAAGTAGTAAACCAGATCCCCAAAGGTAAGGTAGCAACTTATGGCCAAGTAGCAGCATTGGCGGGCAGCCATCGGGCTGCCCGTCAGGTTGGTTGGTCTCTTGCTTCTCTAGGGCTAAACGAACAGAAAATACCTTGGTGGAGAGTTGTAGATCGCAAGGGCTATTTATCTATTCGAGGAGACGACCCCGAAGCGAAGATAGAACAAAGATCCCTTCTCGAAGAAGAAGGGATCGAAGTGAGTGACGAGCTAATTATTGATTTAGAGCGCTACCGCTGGATGCACCAAGTTGATTCTGAACGAATATAACTCCATCGATTGATTCAAATCTAAATCCACCGACCTGGTCAAACGAAAGATCAATCGAATCAAATATGATTTTGAAACCATCACCTTCTATTGTCAGATCTTCTGAATCGAATGAGCTGTAATAATTACTATTTTGGCCTATCTCTAGCTTATCTATCAGACTAGATAATTGAACAGAAGAAGGCTTGTCTCCAAATGTAACTGTAAGGACGCCATTACTGTCTAGCCCTACCTCATAATCACTAAAGCCTTGATATAGATACTCTTGGCTTCTACCCAAATAGATGTACACCTCTGAGAATTTATCGTAGTCAGTTATATCCTGAACTAGAGTTTGATCAAAGTCCTTTCTATTAATAGTTCTTTCATAGTAAGACAGGTTGTCATATGGGTCGTTGTATTTATCCTGGTTAACCCCCATCTTAGATAATAGTTCGTTTACCTCTCTGTAGTAATAGGTGCTGGCTGGATCAAATATCGAATCTAGGGTATTTTGCTCAAACCATCTGCTAAATCCATTTGGACCATAATAACCAACTATATACTCTATGTCTGTACTTAATGTGTAGTATTGGTCATAACTCAAATCCACTTCGTTTCCAGTTAACTTACCATTCTCTAGCAGATCATATTCGACCAACTCTTGTTCTAGCCTAGAGTACTGAGCAGCTTCTGAGATAGAGAATACATTTATCAAAGGAGTAAAAGTTGGTACGAAAAGTACTAAGATCAAGGCAAATATAATTAGATTAAGCCGAGGCAACTTGGCAAACACCAAGTAAATCGCCAAACAAATAATATAAATACCGATAATGATCACAAATATTCTAGGAGGCGTTGATCCGTATTCGCTCAGCCTCACTCCTATTCCATAAAAATATGCTCCCATCAGTGGTAGTGTTGAAACACTGAACAGCCTGATAAACATTCTCACCCAACGTTTTGACTTCTCTTCTCTTAGTGGGAACAGTGCAATTACAGCAACAAACCCTGGAAGTAGGAACCCTAATGTTAGTGGCACAAATTGGTTGCTTGGTAATTCACCTACGAATACGACCCTAATCAGGTATAGGTAAAGAATTATTAAAAACACTACTAGCAATGGGATAAGTACAAATTGGCTAATCCTCAAGATTGCGACAGGAAAATTCTCTAAAGTAGTTTTCTTCTCTAGATCTACGGGGATTGCCAGTAAACTTAGATATGGAAAGACTGCAGCGTATCCAATTGCTGCAACACTAGCCATCAATCTTCCATCAACAGAGATCTGTAGTAGTACATCTACTGCGCCAAAGGCTGCAAGTATTCCAATCACAAATATGCTTATCGAGAAAAGTACAATCAATACCCTATACAAAGAAACAAAACTAAACCTCCAAAAACTCGAACTGTGATTAGACCTGCCTAGATAGGTAAATAGGAAGGGGAAAGTAAATGCACTGGCTCCCAGCACAAACATCTGCAATCCATTCACTCCGTGGAATCCTACGATTGGAAAAGTACTAAATGCCAAAATAATAGAGAACACTAATCCAATTGCAATTACTACTGCATGCACGGGCGGGATTAGTTTTCGCCTTTCGGCAAAAAGGTGAAGTCCTGTAGAGGTAAGATAAGCAATATACAAAAAGAATAGAATCCTGACTAATTGGATAGCAAAGTCATCTGTATTGTCCGATGACCAAACCAAAACTAGCGAAACTAGTCCAAGTAAAACTGTCGTTGCCGCAGAGACGGGAGTTCTTTTATATGGAAGTAAATAATCTAGATTTTTTATTTTATGGAAGATGCTTGATGGGTTCATTTCCTATTATAGCCTACTCTAAAAAGCAATCCCAACCAAATAACTCGTCTGCCTCTGTAGGACATACGCCATGTAATCTTCTTTGAAAGAATTGCTCAGAAGGCGTGCGACTAATAGAATCTAGTGTATCGAGGGGTTTGTATTCTTCGCTGGTTACATTCCATAACCCTACAAGTCCAACATATATTCCAAATAATATAAATAACACCACTACTGCTCTATGGGTTGCGTTCTTAACTATTCTTTCTAGCCAATCAAAAGTTCTAGGGCTAACTTCGAACGAAGTCTTTATCATTTCTGATAGCCAAAGTGATACTCCGAACCCGAATAGTGCTCCTGTGATAAACCTCATAAGGTTATTACTAATATAGACTGGATCTGCCAGCATTCCTACAGGAGTAACATTACCAATAGTAGCAATAGTTTGAATACCTCCATCAAGCGCCATAGGAATTGCAAATGGGATAATCCAATACCATTTGATGCTTTTTAATCCGAGATACTTTATACCAATCGCTGCCGCTAAAAAACCTAACCAAATACCCATATCTCTGGTGCACCAAGCCACTTGGTAGTCGTATAAGTGCACAGATCTATGATGAAACTGATGACAAAAGAATGAATAGATAAAGTAAATTACTTTTGCAGGAAAGAAAAAAATACTGCCGCTCTCGGACAATCTCAATAAAAGCGGAGCTAGAAAAGGTAGCCCATTTAAAAAAATTAGCAACCCTAGATATATTTGGTATGGACTTAGTAGCTTCTTTTTCATATCATTACTCACTGTCCACAATTCTAGCAAACTAGTTGTAACAAAAAATTAAATGACAGATCACCTCACACTTAACCTCGAAGATTCAATCAGAAAAGATAGAGATTTAGAATTATTCCCGAGCCGAAGTCTTGATTCTATATTAAAACTAGAAGCATACGCAGGATTCAGACTACCTGTAGAAAATTACCTTACTCACCTACACTACCTCGCTAATACTGAGGGTACTGGTGTGACTGAACAAACGGTAAACGTAGTTGCACATTCAATCGTATCCTATCTAGCCCATATGCATACTGTAGGTAAAGCAGAATTAGCGCAGTTTATGCTGCCTCCTGAAATAGATCCTTATACAGAGATTGACCCTGAACATAAATATAAATTGTTGCTCATCGCATCTTGGGAGGATCAAAACCGGGAGAAGTCGAAACAAATCATCGCCGATAGGTTTAACGAAATTTATAATTATGACAGAGAAGCTAACTTACACTCAGATCAACCTGAACCTGCTTCGACTTCGCTTTATACGGGATCGATGTTCTCGGAAAAAACTCTAAAAGTTTTGACTCAGCTTAATTGGCTTGGAGATGCCGGTTGGGACGGCAGAATAGTTTCCCTAATTGCAGATGCTATGGAAGAAGATGTTATCACCACTCGGGTTAGGCAGCGTAAGAATATTCCACTAAGCATCAGGTACACGCTAGAGGCAGAAAGGGTTAACCTAGATACTGCATTAAATAAACTGTATGACCATAGTCTGGTTCCTGGAGATTTGGTAATTATCGACGAGGCTTCGTTTATTACATGGACAGAAGATGATTGCGACGAACTAGATATAGCCATAAATAACGCCAATATGCGCGGGATCTTTGTTGAGATTGCTGCTCTAAATAATGATTTCAGAGACTTCCCACTACCCTTCACTGCGCACAAAAGCAGACAACTAATTAATAGACTAAATATCGTCGATTGTAATGCGTACTATGCTTATAGAGGCTTAGAAGGTGAGACACTAACCGGAAATGGAAAAACCAGCACATTCAGAATTGATATGAATGCTGGATTCGGGGACCTGCTCTTACCTGTGGTGATATCTCGTATACATGCTGAGTTAGTTAAGTACTTGGCAGTACCGACAGAAGCTCACTTCTTTACAATTCTTAAAGAAAACGATCCCAAAGTATTTGAGGCACTATTAGCCGTAGGGGAAATTGAAGAGTTAAAGCAATACTATATCGATCAACTCGAACAAAGTGCTACCAACCAAGAAGCCTAGTTTGTAGATAAATAATCTTTAACTAAAGCTATCAGCTTATCTTGCTCATTAAGGCGGGGCTCTTCTATCACTGCATCTAGTAGGTATTTTAGTAGCTCTCCCACTCTAGGACCTGGCTCGAGGTTAAATTCATCCATAATTATCTTTCCAGAGATGTCTAGGTCTTCTACTTTTAATGCCATATCTTTGGCGCGTACCTCTGAGATCCTCTCAGATAGAACACCTATTTCTTCTGGGTTGAACTCGCTTTTCTCGTTACCTAGTGCGTCGGCGATGCGAAGGCGCATGAGATCATCTACTGCATCTTCACCTCCCACATTCATTATCAACCTACGAATTGCACCATCACTCCAACCACCTTCTGACTTGCCACTGCGTGAATCTTTTATATGTTGTTGAATCTCTGCAGCTGTAGCATTCTGATAATCAAAGTCGTCGCCTTTAATCTTGCGCCAATCGGCTGATGGATAATAAAACATATGCCACCTAACTAGTTTAGAGACTCGGTCAATCTCTACATTAGAAAACTTAAGTCTCTTCATTATCTCGATAGTCATATCTGCACCCAACTGATCATGTCCATAAAAATGAATACCTTTCTCGTCCTCAGTTCTTGTACGTGGTTTGCCAATATCATGAAAAAGCGCGGCAAGCTTCACTCTGTCTTCTGCTTCGTCCACAGCTTTTAGAGTGTGCGTAAACACATCGTCCACATGGAACTCTGGCTGTACAACATCAATCCCCTCTAATAGTTCAGGAATAAAAATTTCTAAAATACCCGCTTCTTGCATCAGTCGGAGTCCAACAGAAGGCTTTGGCGCTTTAGCCAAAAGCTTTAAGAGCTCATCTCGAAACCTCTCAACTGAAACCATTCTGGTTACTCCCAAAGTAATCTTCATCGCAGCTAATGTTTTTGGTTCGACATTAAATTCCAATTGAGCAGCAAAACGACAACCTCTGACTGACCTTAATCCATCCTCAGAGAATCTTTCGATAGGATCTCCTACAGCTTTTATTATTCCTGTGTTGATATCAGAAACTCCTCCAAAAGGATCTATCAATAGTCCTTTAACTTCTGAATCAGAGTGCACTGTATCGAACTCTTGCAGGTTTAACGCCATAGCGTTGATAGTAAAATCTCTGCGAGAAAGGTCTTCTTGAATTGTCTTCGTATACTCAACTTTAGTAGGCCAGCGTCCCCCGCGATAGTCAGCTTCTGCTCGATATGTTGTTACTTCGACGTCAAATCTTTCTCCATTTTCATCCTCTGCTAACACAGTTATTGTGCCAAAAGCTGCACCTGTCGGTACGCTCTTCGGAAATATCTTTTCTATCTCTTCTGGATAAGCGTTAGTTGCAACATCAAAATCATTCGGTTTTATTCCTAGTAGTACATCACGCAAGCTTCCACCCACTAGATAGGCTTCGTAATTATTTTGTTGAAGTTGCTCGGCAATGCTTATCACATAGCTTGGAATCAACTCTTTTAGTTGTGACAGCGTTAGTTCTATCATTAACTTTCTTTAAATATACTCACCGGAATCAGCACATGATAGTCAGCTGATGGATCCTCCGATATCGGTAAAATCCATACTCTAGGCTTTGGGTCTAGCTGGTTTACAGCCTCCCACAGTTCTTGAGACATTCCAGTGCCATTAAGGTCTGTGCCCCTAGGGCTTCGAATACCACAGTATACTAGTCTATTTCTCTCACAAAAACTCCGTACGTTATCTGGAGTATCGATACTAGGTAGTTCAAATTTCATGTTTGTTCTACTTTAATTCTGCGATTATATCGTGTTTGAAACAATCTAGCTGGTGATCGTTAAACATTCCTACTGCCTGCATAAATGCATAACAAACAGTCGACCCCATAAATTTCCAACCTAATTTCTTGAGTTGCTTTGACATTTCATCCGATTCAGAAGAGGTTGCTAAATAATCTTTCGGAGTTTTTATTTTATGATTGATGGTTTCGCCGCCAACAAACGACCATAGAAACTTGGTAAAGTCACCCTCTTCTGGAAATTGTTCTATTAGAAGTTTCGAATTGTTTACCGTTGCTCTGATCTTTGCCTGGTTTCTAATTATTCCCTCGTTCTGCATTAACGCTTGGATCTTACTTTCTGAATATCTAGATACTTTCTCGGGATCAAATCCATCAAAAGCTGATAAGAAGTTCTCGCGTTTATACAAAATTGTTCGCCAGCTAAGTCCTGCCTGAAAAGCATCAAGCATTAACTTGGCAAATAATTGTTTATCATTACGTACAGGAACTCCCCACTCTTCGTCGTGATATTTGATATAGAGTTCATCGTTCTCTGGAACCCAGTTACATCGTTTTTGCATATGCTAGCTATAACTAGAAGTATTATAGCGCTAGGTTACCAAGTATTAAGGCACTGCAATTCAAAAATTGTGGCGTCTTTTTCGTATTTATGGGAATAGGAATATGGGGTTTGGATATTCGGGGGTGGTATTTATCCAGAACTCGAAAACGGAACATGGTACACAACCCCCGATCCATAACAATTATATAACATATATTTAGGAATTGCAAGCACCAAAATCTTTGAGAGCTTTAGTTGCAAAGATTCTCCGCAGTTTTATTTAGATAACTCCTGACCTGAAGATGTATCTTTTAAAGTTACACCAAACTCCGCTTTTAACCTATCGCGTAGCTCGTCAGCTTTAGCCCATTCTTTTTGTTCTCTAGCCAACCTGCGTTCTTCTAAAATCTCTAAGGCTTTTGCTGGTAAATAATCTTCTATTCTGTGTGGATTTGTAGTTTTGCTTTCGAGCTGTAGTCCGAGCACCCTATCAAAGTCAAAAGCACCTACAACTTTTGCCTCGACGGTTAGTTCAGGATCCTTAAGCATGTCCCACATCACTGCTAGCGCAGCTGGAATATTAAAATCATCTGAGATTGCTTCTGTGAATTTCTGTTTATATCCTTCGTCTTCGGCTTCTGGAAGTGGTTCAGGATTCTCTAGCTCTGAGTAGAGCGACTGCAACCTCTCTAACAAACGAGAATATGCAGTCGCTGCAGAGTCCATTGCTTGCCAGGTGAAGTTTTGCTTCGACCTATAATGGGCTCCTAGAAAGAAGTATCTTAGAACTATTGGTTCATACCCCTTCTCTATTATGTCGGCAACGGTGTACACGTTGCCGTCAGACTTAGACATTTTCTCCGAATCTATTGTTAGGTGTTCGTTATGCAACCAGTAGTGGGCAAACTCTTTTCCATTTGCGTGCTTACTCTGAGCAATCTCATTAGTATGATGCACAGGAATATGCTCAATGCCTCCTAGATGAATATCTATGGTGTCAGCTAGTGTAGATTTTGCCATTACGCTGCACTCGATATGCCAACCGGGAAAGCCCTCCCCATTCTTAACCTCAGGAGACTCAAATGGTGATTCCCATGTCTGAATTGCGTTTTTATGTTTTCCAATCTTAAAGAACCATAGTGCAAAATCCGAAGGGTTCTTCTTCTCTGAATCTTGAGTATCACCATGCCCAGCTCCTTCTTCTTGGAATTCGAGTTTCTGACCACTAAGCCTTGTGTAGTCTTCTGCCTTGCTGGTGTCAAAATATATAGCTGAAGGCGCAGCGTAAGCGAAGCCTTTTTTTAATAAGACTTCAGTCATTTGGATCATCTGCGCTACGTAGTCGGTAGCTCTAGGAGTGTGGATTGGCTTCATTACGTTCAAGCTATTCACATCTTCCTCGAATTGCTCAATATATTTGTCTGCAATTTGTTGGGGAGTTTTCCGTTCACGTTTTGCACCTTTTTCCATTTTGTCTTCCCCCTCATCGCCGTCATCGGTCAGATGCCCAACATCTGTAAAGTTGCGAGTCATTTCGACAGAATAGCCCAGATACATGAGTGTTCTTGCAACAAGATCACCCATCACCATAGCTCTCATGTTTCCAATATGCTGCACCCAATAAACTGTAGGTCCACACTGGTATATCAATGCTTTGTCGTGTTCTATAGATTCGAAGTCTTGAAGTTCTTTACCTAGAGTATTGAATATTTTTAGCATGCAGTTTATCTAAAATGTATTCTAAGCCTCCGCAGATCCAAGGCCTGCGGCATGTCTATCTACCTCTAGTCTATCAGCTAGCTGCTGAAAAAACTTGGTAACAAAAAGCGCTTCGTCAGGATCAGATTGAGAGATCAGACTCCTAAGCGCTAAATGTAAACTAAAGATTGAGTCTGCAACTTGAGACTTTAATTCTTCGGGTATCTCTCTTTCTTCAATTAAGTTTGGCAATATCAACTTAAACGAGAATTTATCCTCTCCATCTGAATTATCAATATAGACTACTGCCCCTGCAAGGTTCAGAGTACTGGTACTCGGTATCATCAACAAACTTGCAACGATCTTAGCGCAATCAATTTTGCGGATTGTTCCAGATATAATATCGGCTGCATACACTTTCACCCACCCAAAAAATTTGTGGGCGTGTATGTCTGTAATTTCTTCTGTAAGGTTTACTTTTCTGAATCTATTGTCTATCTGTGTCATCGTCGAGAATATCACTAAATCCTACTAGTGCATAGAACTCACCTTGAACTGCAGTGTTTTATTACCCCTCCACTCGTTAACATCTAACCTACCTAGTAGTGCGACCCTGTCCCCTACTTGGATAGACTCCCAATCTGCAGCTCTGTTAAAGTGAATGATATCCAACATATTCTCGCCCAACTTCACTAATGACTTGACGTGATTTTTATTTGAGCCTATCTCTCTTTTATCGAGCACCTCAGCGTCCATTGCTGCAAACATTGGTGATGGATTGCCAAATCCATGTGGTTCCAACCTTGCCAATTGCTCTGCTACTTCTAGACTAAGATCTTCAGGCGAAAGCTCTGCATCTACTTCCGAACTTCGCTCTAGATCTTCTTCTGCTATCTCTTCTGCTTGGTCATACATCAGTTGCTTAAATTCTTCCAACTTAAGCTCAGAAACTGTAAACCCTGCTGCTTGTTCATGGCCTCCATACTTCTCTAATATATGCCCAATCTGATCTAGAGCAGCTGCCAAATGGAAACCTTTGGGACTTCTGGTAGAAGCCACCATAAAGCCATCCTTAATAGAACCTGCAATCACCGGCTTGTAGTATTTTTCTGATAGTTTTCCTGCAATCAGTCCAATTATACCTTCGGGCCATTCATTACCATGAACAATTATCAGCTTTCTGTTCTTATCTTCGGGCGAGAGCTGAGATTCCGCTTCTTCTATCAAGTCCCTTGTTATCTGTTGTCTCTGAAAGTTAAGCGAGTTCAACTGAATAGCTAACTGCATTGCGGATTCTTCAGATTTTGT
>CAYGMI010000020.1:0-10829 GCA_964351125.1 uncultured Candidatus Saccharibacteria bacterium
CCAACAGGAAAGCTATACCAAGCTTTATTTGCCGGCACAAAAGATAGGTCTTGAATAGTAGTTGACGCTTGAGCTGTTGGGCTATGTTTCTTAATAATCTTATAGATCTCGTTATGGGCATGCGCTAGGTTCCGATACGCTTTGTACCCTTTGCGATAGGATATGCCGGGAGGGAATATATCGTTGCTGCAATATTTGCCTCCAACTAATACATTAGGTTCATTTATTATTATGTACCAATCCACCATCTCACCTATCTCAGCTAGTAGTACTTTGCAGTAGTTTGCGAAGTCTTGCCAAGCATCTTTTCGAGGCCATCCTCCCATATCTTCGAACCATGCAGGATTAGTAAAGTGATGTAGGGTTACGATTGGAGTTAGTCCATGGTCTTTTAGATCTTGAATTTGGTGTTTGTAGTGTTCGATCTCTTCCCATTTGTACTCTCCTCTGACCGGTTCTATTCTTGCCCATTCAATCGAGAATCTATACGAATTAGCTCCTAGATCTTGGATGAGTTTTCTGTCGGTAGTATAGAGGTGATAACTGTTGAGGGCTTTGCCAGATGTGCGGTCAGCCATCTCATTTAGATGCTCATACTTCCACCAGTCGCTGTATGTGTTGTCTCCTTCAATCTGGTGCGCTGCGGTAGCAACGCCAATTAGGAATTTTTGTTTGGTTCTTTCTGGATTCCCGCTCCCAGTTCATCAAACTATGATATCTCTCAGCATATATTCTTTCCGATATTTCGTGAGAAAACTACTATATCACCAAGCTATATCTATGTTATTATTCTAGGCGCTCTAAAAAAGAGCATATATCTATTGAAGAAGGAGTTGATTTTAAAAATGTCTACACTAGACACAAAAATCCCATTTGTAAGTGCGCAGAAGGTTGCCCAAATTCTTGGTACTGAACTGCCAGAAGTCACATCGCAGATTGACCTCGCCGAGTTAGCCCGCCTTGCCCACAAATGTTTGATGAATCCAGAGGAGCGTAAAAGTGCCCCGGATATTATTGTCAAACTTACGCAGGCAAAAGCACACCTTGAACAGGTGCGCAAAGGTATGGGCGATATCTGGCAGGAGAAACTTCTGGAACTGTTCATCCTTGGTTACGATGCACGTTCACCTGAATCGATTGAGCGAAAGAAAGTCCGCAACCGCACGCTATCTACAATTATGGTAGACGCGCCAACCGTTAAGAACGTACTGCGCGAACTGGCGGCGTATAGGGTTGTAGCTGAAGTGCTCGCCGAATCTGGTATCGCAGAAGATAACGGCATCGAACTGGACGAACTGGTCTTACTGGCAATTACACATATGCCGAATGACAAAGAACAGAAGATCCAAATGATGCGCGCCGCGCGATCTGCGCTTAACGGACATGGGGAACAATTCGAAACTGCGCTCCTGATGAAGCTGATTTAACAGTGGAAGGGCGTAAATAGATATTAGGGGTGCCGCATAAAAGTGTAGTACCCCTTTTTCACGTATTACTTTTATTAAACCTTCAGAAGTTGATAAAGTAGGATATGACTAATCTAGAACAACTTGATTCCAAATCAGAAGCTTACCTGCTCCCAGCAGACAGTAATATTGAACTGCTTTACTTTCCGAGGCATATAGGCGAGGGGGGTGAACACATCGTATATGAAGTTCATGATAGAGATGGCGAAGCTAGAAATATCGTAGCAAAGGCTAGTAAATACACTTTGGCAGGACTGATAAGTGCTGCAAGAAAACAGCAGATACCTCTAAGAGAATTTGACCCTATGTCTGAGGAGTTCAAAGATAGAGCTGAGGGATACGTACAGCATGAAAGGGATAGGGCGAAAATCCTAAAACAGCATTTTGGAGCAGAACATACACTCACAGACCGCAAATACTTCGTAAAGGTTCCAATTACTTCAGAGATCCTAGAGACAGTAGCTGGTCGAGTCGGAATCGATATCAATCAAGATGATTTGCCAGAAGAGTTTTGGACTATAGTTACTTTTCAACGTAGGTTAGATGTAATGGATGCAGAAGATACTTTGAGCTTGGTAGCCGGATATGCAGAATTCGAAAATGAACCTAAAACAGAAGCTGAGATTAGTACTTACAATAAGGTGAATAGTGCATGTTTATTCGGCACAGGAGAGATAACTACCGAAGAGTTCTTGCAAGTTCAAGGCAACAATAAATTGAGAGATCTAGTAAATTTGGCAGAACAAGATCCTGAACTGGCTGAACAGCTAAAGAACTTGGTTGCATCTGCGATCGACTACTCCAATGCGACCGGAGAGCAGCTAGATCTGGCTGGAAGCGGTAATTTGATATTGTTCCGAGGCGATAACGCTAAATGGATATATATGTTGCCCGATGCACTCTACCCCGGTAGTCCTGGCAGGGATAATCAAATTATCTGGATTGCAGCACAGCATATACAGACTTTGGCTGCGGGTGGAGAAATAGATGATGGTGACGCGAATGTATTACTAAATTGCTTTAACTATATTAGGACGATTAATGGGTTGGCAACTTTGCTTGGTGTCAAAGATAGGATTAAGCTCTTCCAAGATAAGATGCCTGAAGGTGTAACTGAGCTGGAACTGCTGGATGTAGTTAAGAGGGGTTAGGCACTACCGACACTTTGGTAAGCCCTTCAGCTAATTCTGCGAAAGTATCTGTATTTACTTGCTCTAGTTCTGATATAGCAGTGCTATAATTATTTGAGTGTAAAACAAAGGAGATGTAGCATTGACAAAGAAAAAAGAGTTAAGACGTCGCAGTAAGCAGAAGGGCTTTCTGACGAAGTATTGGAAGTACTTAGCAGGCTTAGGTACATTTTTAGTTGTACTACTGGTAGTTGTTTACCCAAAACTCACCGATCCATTTCGCGATGCGGTGGTGATCGAATGTGAACAGCCGGGTACACTGCCGATCTGGGACTCAGGAGTTCGCTTTCGTCGCTACGACTTCGCAGGAACGATGATCTCGTTCTCGCGGGAGAATAGCGAAGTAAACCCGTCGATAGTGGATGACTACTATGGGTTCGAGTATGTCCCTCGTGGACTTATCGAGCCACTGCGTGGACAGCTTACCGAGATGCGCGATAATGGTGAACAATATTACGCGCTTATCATATTCGTCGACATCCCACGAAGTGGTGATAGCCTGCTGACTCAGAAAGAGGAAGAAGGAACTGTCACCGCAGCTTGCTGGGAACAGGTAAGTGAGTTCTACGAGCAAGTTACGCAGGCTCGTGAATTCGGACAGATTCATCCTGATGAACCGGGACAGTTAGTTGACGGACTTGGACTATTAGCTGTAATCAACGAGGGTAACCGTACCCAATGGGAAGAATCCTTAGGGATCTCGATTCCAGTTGGAATTGGCTGGAACGGGGTTGATGAACCAAACATCAACCAGCTTATATTTATCGACAGTCTGGGTAGAGCTGGTAAGTTGGGGCCAGACGCGGGAATACCCGGAATTCTTGATTTAGTGCAACAGTAATCCTCCAGCACTTGGCGAGGCTACACAAAACGTAGTCTCGCTTTTTTTGTGGTTAAAGGCATCTACTAGTCTCCTGTGAGTAAGAGGTATATCATATTGGTATGTCATTCAAATTCATCCTAATATCTGGAGTTGCGAGGTCGGGAAAGTCGATAACTGCTAGAAGTTTGCATAAGGAGTTAGGTTATTCATACCTTAGCACTGATAATCTCAGGTTCATGATCGAGAAGCGGTTGACTGATCAACTAGAAGAAATCACCCCATCCAGCTCTCGCAGGGAGGTGCTGTGGCCTCACATCGAAAGCTTTGTGAAGACAATGCTTATGTTTGGATCTGACAATGATGGATTTATTCTCGAAGGTGATGCTATCGAACCTGAAAGTCTAACTAGTATTAAAGACCTAGAAAACCTGAAAACAGTTTGTGTGGGCTACCCTAATATAAGTTTTGCAGAAAAATTTGCCCAGATCAGAAAGTTTAAGACTAAGTATGATTGGACTGGTAAGCTTAGTGACCAAGAGCTAGGAGTGGAAGTCGAGAAGCTAATTGCCAGAAGCAAAGACTACCAAGAAAGGTGTCAGAAATTGGGAATCAAGTTTATAGATATCAGTGATTTTGCTGCTGGCTCACAGGAATTGCGGGAGTATTGTCTAGCTAAATAGTAAGTGTGCAATCAGAGAATAGTAGGATCCCTGATGCACATTGCATAGGGTTACTTATCGATTGAGGGTGAGATCCCTCCATTGGCATCGACCCGTAAACTTTTCGTATACATTCGATACCAAAGTGAGAAGAGGCAATTCGATGAATATTGTGGTGAAGATTGTTATTATAAATACAACACCATTGAATCCATCTAATGCTTTTGGACCGCGTGCAACACCGATTGCGTGATACACAGACAACATTAGCAATGCTGAACTGATACCAATCGTCACAAAGATGGCTGTATTGTCCATTTGACTGGCCCAATACGCCCAACAAGCTAATAAGATGGTGATTGTAATCCAAACAATCGCGTACGAAATTACGAATGCATAGAAGAGTGCTCTTGGAGCACAGTCCTTGCGCCATCCTTCGCCAAACGCTCCACCCAACGAGGAAGAATACAGATGCTTGTACACTTTTGGTGCGTAACGTTCTTTAATTTCATCAAGTCTTTGCCGCATTTCTTCTGTCCTATCTATTCTCTGATTTTTCAAAGCGACTGTGTCGCGCTTATATATTCATTATACACTATAAGATACAATTGTGGCAAACTTGGGTCGGTTGTAAATACCCCCAAGAAAGGTTAACTAGATTCAATAATATAATGGCTTCTGAGTGTATTCATTCGGGAGCTTTTTCTTTTTGCCTAGATCATAAACTGCGCTATTTACTTATATACACATAATAATAGGAGACGTGCACGATCTGTGTATGTTTAGCGAAAGCGAGATGACCGAAGCATTTAAGTATGCAGGGTATAGCTCCGTTGAATTCTTACCTAAGGTAATTGGGCGAGGACTGTATGTCGCGATAAAGTAGTTGTGTAAGGTATAAATTAGGCGCATTGTTAGAATCAAAGCGCCTTTCTATTTATCCATCTAGTTCAGTTATTCAACTGCTAAACTGACTTATGCAATTCGAATACTCAGCCGCTGCACAATCCAAATTAATGACTCCAGAGCAGTACTCACAGATCGAGCATCCCAAACCTTACACATACACCTTCGAGGCTAACGGAAAGGTGCTCTACTATATGGGTTCTAGCTACCCTACTGATCCTGCCGATCCAACCTTTATGCAATTAGAAGAGGCGATGGAGAGAATTCAGCCCGAGATAGTTTTGGTAGGGAATGTTAAGCCGATGGATGACGGTAAGCGTCAGAATTACCTAAACCAGATAATGGATTCTGATATGAACGAGCTAATTAGCCGCAGAGCTGATATTGGCTTTATGGTGCGCAGGGCAAAAGAACACGGTATAGAGTGGCTGCCGCTAGAGCCTGCAGATGCAGAAGTGTATGAGTTTCTAGAGGCTGAGGGATACCAGAAACGAGAAATCTATTTATTTAGGATGATTCAAGAGTTAACCACATATCAGCGGCTACCTAACAAGCCAGATTTTACGGAGTTTAAGCGTCAGGTACTCCAGTCTTTTGAGCGTAAAACAGAATGGGAGGATTTTGATTACACAGAGTCTGCTCTGCTGCAGACGATTCAAGATACATATGGCGAAGAGCTTACGCTTGAGCAACTTGCAGAAGATCCGCAGTTAAAGACTCTGGGGCATCCAGGCAATACCCCCTACTTTATGGACTCTCCGAGTAGAGTCAACGAGATCTGGAGCTTGGCTTGGGCATTCAGAGACAAACACGCCATAGAGATTATTGCTAAAGCAGTACAAGAACATGACAGGATTATGGTGTTGTATGGGGCAAGTCATGCGGTGGTGCAGGAGGAGGCTGTGAAGGGGCTTTTGCTATAATTACTCTATCTGAACGTTGAGAATTAGGTATAGGAGTAGACAATGATTTGCTATTTTTGCAGTGAATCAACACCCGCTTCTGCACAATGTGAAAGATGTAAGAAGTGGCTGTGTAAGAATCATTCCCACGAGGGGATGCTCGAAGAAGATCCATTTTTAGTGCTTTGCCCTGACCATGCTCAAGCAATAGCTGATGCCAATGCTGAACTAGAGCAAGAACGTAAGGAAAGCATAAAACGAAACCAGCTAATTAATGTGCAAGCGGCGAAATTGGATAAGCGACGAATGGAGTTGAGTAAGTATTGTCTGGAAAACTTTACTGTAGTTGGATTGAATGCAATCCTCAGAATGACATGCTCTAGCTGTGAAGGCAAAGGATATACACTTGTAATGGTGACACCAAAAAATTTGGGAGGAAGTAAGCCATCTCGTCACCAATTTACTACCGATCAAGAGTATAAACATGCCGTTAATATTTGGAAGGGTTCTGAGCTAGGACCTTACCAGGAACCTTCTCATCAGTATGGGGATCCAGACAGGATCAGTTCCGGTAGATCGACCATTCTGTATACGAAAGAGACGCCTGCCCAATCACAGTGCCGATCTTGTGGAGGTAAAGGAAGCAATTATTCTGGTAGTCAGATTATTGCTGAAATCGAGAGAATTGCTTCGCAGTGCAGAACTGATGAGGTCATTATCGAAGTAAAACCTACACTTTTGTCTAGTAATGCGTACCTATATGAGTCCGCTATGCGAAGTATCAAAGCGGTTAAAGCTGAGCGAGCAAAACCTTCAGAGAAAAGGAACAGGTACCCGTATAATGGGTTAAGTTCTGTAGTAAGTAGATTGGAGATTAAGCCTAAGATTGATTAATCAGAGCATAATTTAGGGCATGAGTGGTACTCATGCCCTAAATATTCCGCTTCTTAGCGGTCAAAACAATATTTACTTCCCGTTGTACTTTATGTCGAAGTCGGTCAGGCAGAGCATCCCGAGTGACTCGAGGATGGCACTGTCGTCAAAGTAAAAAGCCTGGGTATCGGTGAATCGGATCCAGCCTTCTTCTTGAGCCACTTCGAACAACAGCTCGGCGGCTTCTCTGTCCTCTCCGAATAGAAGAAGGAAGTGAAGCTTACCAAATGTGTCTTCACCGATTGATTGTAGGAAGATATGCGCCATCCATATCAATTGGGCTGAGCCGACTTTGCCGTTACTCATGCCATGTAGGCGACCTATGATGTGGACGATCTCTGGCATGTTGCCTAGAGCGCGTCCAAGGATTCCTGGTCCATAAAGACTTACGACATTAGGTGGGATCAATCTGAGGTTTTCAGACATTTTCAAGTACTCCATATATTGTTTGTATATAATTATATCATCATATCCCATAGCTACAAACCCTCGCTAATTCATGTTTAAAAGGTCGGGAGTGATTTGCTATATGCATTTATATATCCTATATTCTGTTATGGAGCGGATTACATTCGAAGCTGGACCAAGTCTGCAACAACAGTTAGCTGACTATATCAGGTCCGAAAATCAAGAGCTTTACGAGCTGATCATGCTAGAAGAGCGAGATACTGAGGGAAGAATCAGGGCGGTAGTTAGAATACCCGAAGAATCGGGACAGGTTGTAGTGATTCAGTTCTGGCACAAGCACGGAGAGCTTCCCCACGATCCCGAAATATTATCTAACCATAGTGAGTAATACTTTGGAAATCCTTCAACAAGAAGAATATACTAATCATCTAGAAGAAGTGTCGCGAGAATTGGGTCTTAGTAATATCGAAGTGTCGAGATTTGCCGATTCAGAGCAGGGAGGGATGTCTGAGGTGTGGAGTTTGGTTGGGGTGGATGCTCAAGGTAATAGAAAGGAATTCGTTGCTAAACGAGTTTCTAATGATTTTAATATGCAGTGGGAGCTGTTGGCATTTAATCGTGAGATATGGAACTCAGCAAAGCTAAATTCTGTAGCGGGGGCAACTACTACTGTGTATGGAGCAACTCAGTCAGGGATGATAAATAACATTTACCGAGATACTTCAGGAGCCGCAAAAGGTAAGTATAATTTGATGATCATGGAGAAAAGTCCTGGCAAAAAGATAGCCGAACTTGATCTTGATTTATACCGACTAAGCAATGTTTACGCCAAATCAGCACTCATACTAGATGAAGCAGCTACGAATGGTGTGCTGCATATGGATATGAACTCAGGTAATATTCTGGTAGATGAAGAAGGTGCTGTTTCTATTATAGACTGGGGGATTAGCTACCCTCTAGATTCGGATGTAGAAGAGCTCACGGTCATAGGGAAAGCTACGGGAGGTATTGCTCCCCTTCCTCCACTTACCAAAAAGATTGACCAACAAGAAGCTTGGAGGTACTCGATGAACTTCTTTGCCGCCAGTTATATAAAGAGGTTGCTAGGAGGATCTCTAGACAGCCTATATCTACAAAATCCCGACTCAGATTTTCCTGATGTAATCCAAACCTTGGATGAAGATGCGATCATGGCAGAGTTGAGGAAAGTCCCAAATTTGGACACCAATCTTACTATGGAGCTTATCCATAAGGCATGTGGAGCGAATCCTAAAGAGCATTTTTCTGGCTTTGTGGATCTACAGTTCGCTATTCAACAGGCGTTTGGGGTAGTAGACGCGGCAGCAGCTGCCTAATTTAGTATTGAGTAGGTCAAGTCCCTCTACTTAATTGCTATAATCCCCTAGTAACCCTTCCACCATGCAAGAAATCGAGAGAAAATGGATTGTTAAGCAGCTTTCAGACGTACCAGACTTAGATGGTCAAACACCTCTACCCTACGAAAGTCACTTTTTATTCGATGCTGATGGTATCGAGGTAAGGGTGCAGAAGAAAGGTGACAAGTATGAGTTTGAGCGTAAACAAGAAACTTCAGAGCTAACTAGGACTTGTCAGAAGTTTGAGGTATCTAAAGCTGAGTTTGAGCTGTTTAAGGGCTTTGCCATTGGAAGCATCGAGAGGGAGAGCTATCAACTCGGAGACATCTCTATTAAGGTGTACAAAGGTAGGCATGCAGGACTTATGAGAGCTGAGGTTGAATTCGAGAGTGAAGAAGCTGCAAACGCATACAACCCTCCAGACTGGTTTGGAGAAGAGATTACCAACACAGAGCTAGGGAAGGATAAGCGGTTGATGAGGTTGGGGGATGGGGAGTTTGCTAATCTTAGAGTGAATTTTTCAGAAAATTGATCTATCTTTAGACATTATGTCAAATATTAATAGCCAGCTAATAGAAAAGATAGAGAAAGATACTAATTATATTCTAAATGACGTAAAGACATTCATCTATGTTAGGAGTGAGCTCAAAGACAAGTACGACACTCAGGCCTATGGAATTGGAGGGGGTAACTTCTTAATGCTTGTGGGGCTATTCTCGGTCCTGTTCTACCTAGCCAAATGTAATGCAGTCCTCAGGGATAATAAGTCTTTACTAAGTGGTACTAGTTTAATATACCGGATACTTCACTTAAGAGAGCAAGTGTGGAGTTTACAAAGAATTGTAGATAGAAAGGCACTAAGAGAACTATTAAAGCAGCATTCAGATTTGGAATTATCAAAGAAGCAGTTTAACCAACTAATGGATAGTTATAGAAATCACCTTGCTCACCTTGGGTTGCCGAGGTTGCCAATAAATACTCTTTCCTATTCAAAGAATAAAAGTTTTAAGGCAGCGATTAAGAGCCTAAATAATTGGGCTAAGTCTTTTGATATTGATACATTAAATTCAATTACATTAGTTAACTCAGACTTGCTTTATAGGGATGTTTTAAATATTCGTAAATCTCTATTTAAGGAAGTTAAGCAAGGAAGGTTTGAAGTTAGTCAGATGCAATTATTACTTAATTTATTAAACTAATAGATCTATGGGTAGATTCCAAGAACTCGGTGCAATAGATTGGCAAGAATTTGAGAAAGCGGTGATGGGAATATTGTCTAAGAGTGGTGACGTGAATAATTTTGAGGTTTTGGCAAAGAGAAATATAAAGGTAGTGATGGTGAATATGAAATAGATGCAAGTCTGAAGTTTACAATTTTAGGAGGAGCTAAATTTTTTGTGATTGTCGAATGTAAAAGTTATAACCCTAAAAATAAAGTAGATCGTGACGAAGTCATGACACTAGCTCAGAAAATGACATCGCTAAAGGCTCAAAAGGCAATGATGTTCAGTACATCAGGTTTTCAAAGTGGAGCTATCCAGTTCGCAAAAGAAAATAAGATCGCTCTTATCCAAGTAATGGATGGGAATACTTCATATGTAACTAAGTCTTATAATAATGATCCACCTAAAAGAACTGGGAACTATGTGGGTTGGTTAGTTATGGAAGAGCATGGTAAGGTTACAAATTCGCTAGCTAGTCCGAAAACCTTCAGCAAAGCTCTGCTCTAATCGCTTAATAGTATTAGAAGTAGTTTTCTTTAATGAACCTGGAACAAACATCATCTCTATCTTTTGCTAATGTAGTTAATTCGTAAGTTGAAAACGCACCCAAGTTTATTTCTATTTCATCATTTGACATCTCAAAGTCCGAGGGCAAGTTGTCTATGTAGCTACGATAATCTTCCTCCGATATTCTTAGTGTTGCATAAGTTATTTTTTCAAACTGTTCCTGGTATTTTGTGAATGCTTCATCAAGTTCATCTATACTTAGGATTAGTTCACCTTTAGCGTGGGCAATTCTATTTCTAGTATCCACAAGCTTTTTAAGTTCCTTTACATCATTACTATGTATACCGACTAAACTGAAGAGAGTGAAGAATGTCCTCTCGTTCAGTAGAGCAAAATTAAGAGGTTGTGCATCTTTCTTTTCTCTCTTGAAAAAGTC
>CAYGMI010000020.1:10872-21380 GCA_964351125.1 uncultured Candidatus Saccharibacteria bacterium
ATCTAATTGATTCAGGATCTTTTTGAAAAACTCTATATGCTTGTACATATACAAAGTACATAAAGACAAGGTGGCAGTACAATAAAGAAGCATTAAGAACTCCATTATTTACACTAATACTCCACTCTTCACAGAGTTGAATCATTGACGAATGATTACTACCAAAGTTTATCGGTAAAAAACTTCTTACATAGTTTATTGATTCGAGATCCATAGCATTTATTGTTTTACAGTTCCTCTCCCCATATATTTGCAATCCGTTTTTGCATCTTCTTTTGTATTAGTTCAACCAGATGCATATTTTGCTCTACGAATTGCCTTTCAGTTTTAATCTCATTAACTATAACTTCTTGTTCTTCAAGTGAAGGCAAGGGGATTCTAATCTTATTTAAACTATTTATCGGTAACTGGGGCTGGGCCGCACCAGTTGTTAGCTTTTCTACTTGTGATGTGAATATGGGAGAATTTATGATATCTATCATGTACCTTGGTAAAAGTTGACCCATATTGCATCTTATTATTACCATCCCGGAATTGATTCTCATATTGTCGAATTGAATCTCGCTACCGAAATGAGCCGAATTTCCAAGTGTACCTCTAGTTGTTAGTACTATATCTTCTCTCTGCAGCTTACCTTTTCTTAAAGATATATCCTTTTTTTCTGTGATGAAGTCGCATTTTTCAAAAGAGAATGATCCCTTCCTTACATTACTTGTATTCAAAAACATACAGTACCCATTGTCTGAGAATTCTGATTTACTTGGGTAGTTTTTACCTCTGTCACCATCAATAATCTGTAATACTTCAGTTTGCCCCAACTCAACCATCTCCCACTCCGGATCTATATCAATCACCGGCTTCCAGTTATCAATAACTTGCTTAGCACCATCTATGACTTTTTGATATCCATCAAGTTCTCTAACTATTTCTTCTTGAACTGAAAGTGGTGGAAGGGGGATTTCTAATTCTTCGACATCTCTCTGGTTGATACTAGGATAAGCGCCTTTTCCCATTCTAGATTCCATTTGTCTCATTAAAGGCTCTGAATGGATCAAGTAATATATCCAGCTAGTCATGACAATTGGCTTGGGTGTGAGGACTGCAAAGCCTGTTGAAGCAACTGAGTTGTCAGGTAATTCATCAATTCTCGCAAATGCTTTAAGGTTAGGTCTCACTGTAGAGAGCAGTACATCACCTTGAGATATTGATCTCCTTGCCCTTGAAGGCAGTTCCTTCCCAATTATTTTGTTCTTATCGTCAATTTTGCCTGTTTTATTGTCTACAGAACCGATATCAAAATATGTATAGATTTTGGTTACATCTATGTCGAGATTACTTCTATTTATTTCACATATATCTTTCAATTTAGCTATGGTCCAACTTGTTTTATCTTTTGAAGGAATAGCTTTATACCTATTCCCAGTCAGATTGAAATCCCCATCCTCGGCAATTTTATCTTTATTCACCCAATTTGCTATCCCATCTTCCAACTTTTGCCCAGTCTGCCATCTTTTTAAGATTTCTAGTGCTATAGGTAGATCATTCTTACCATTAGCACGGCGTTGTGCACCTAGATCAAATCCATCATTCTCTATACCTATAAACAAGATCTCATCATTTCTACTTGCTATTTCTTTGTCAAATAACAAAATGCTAGTCTTCACGCCACTGTATGGTTGAAATACCCCACTTGGAAGGCTAACTACCGCATGAAGGTATTCTTCTTCTACCATTCTTTTACGTAAGTCTTTGTATGCATTGCTTGCTTGGAATATGATTCCTTCTGGTACGATTACACCTGCTCTTCCTTTTGAATACAAATGGTCAAGTATGTATTCCACAAATAACACTTCTGACCTATTTGCTTTTGAAGAAAACTTCGCATGTGGTTTTATTCCACCTTTAGGAGTCATGAATGGTGGATTCGCTAGAATCACATCAAATTTTTCATCCCATTTTGAATCATCACTTAGCGTATCGTACTCACTGATCTGTGGATTTGGGAACCCATGTAAATATAGATTTACTAGAGACAGCCTTACCATCTCTCCTGAAATGTCATAACCTACGAAGTTATCGGAGATCTCAGTACTGTTCACATTCTTTTCGTGTTCTGTGATGTATTTATAAGCAGAAATTAGGAATCCAGCAGTTCCACAAGCGGGATCATGTATCTTTTCTGTTGATTTTGGAGCTACTACATCTACAATAAAATCGATTATGTGTCTTGGTGTTCTAAATTGTCCAGCATCTCCTTGTGAGCCCATGATACTGAGCAAGTATTCGAACGCATTCCCTAGCTCTTCACTATGAGAGTAGCTAAACTCGTTTATCTGTCTCAAGAACATATGGATTGTTGCAGCATCTTTAAAGGGGAGATAGGCACCTCTGAAGATGTCACGAAACAACTCTGGTATATGGGAATTTTGAGACATTGCCTCGATTGCCTCAGCATATAAGTCTGCTACCTCTCTTTGGGTTTTCTTCTTATCCATCAATTCAGCCCAAGCGTATTTCGAATATCCATTCCCAAAGAACAATTTAGTGTTGAGTTTTTTATTATCTTCGTCCATATCACCCATGAACTTATATATTAAGGCATAAGTAATCTGCTCAATCTGAGAGGAAGGCGTTGGTAGCTTACCAACTAAAGTATCTCTTAGTGAATCAATTTTTCGTTTCGTGTCAGAATTAAGCATTTACTGTCTGGCTAATATATACTTTTATCTTTTGAATATTTTCGGAACCAAGTTCTTTTAATGCATTAAATAGCTTGGGATGTGACTGTAGTTTTCCAAGCTCATTTTGTTCAAGGTGATTTCTTACTTCTAGGTCTGTGAGGTATGCGTAGAATATTTCTCTAGCTGAATTTTCTAGCTCGCTAGAGACCACCTTAGCATCTATAAACTTTTTAATCTTACTCTCTAATAATTCTTGCTTTTCTTCTGCAGCTTTTTCTCTGTTTCTAAACGCCATTCTGTCAGCAGTAGTACCTTCTTTCCCAATCTGTTTCTCCCAATATTGTTTGATACTATCAGGGATCATCGAAACAAACCCACTTAGAATACCTTTCGAACCGGGGAAAGGATCATCTTCCCCTCCACCAGGGTTATCTGTTGGCATATTGATTGTGACTTCAATTTTTGCATCGTAGTCATAGTCTTTGTCGAAGTATTCAAAGTTTGCAAAGAAGTCGAATATCTTAAACTCTTGCTTTTCCTTTTTTACTTCATGCTCTATTCCATTGTGTTTATGCTTCCACTTAAATGTATGGGTTCTTGTTCCTCTACCTTTGATCTGAATAAACTCAGAAATAGACATAATTGGCCTGCACATACACAGGTTCAGTAAGTCTGGACAATCGTATCCGGTTGTCATCATTCCTACAGTTACGCATACTCTTGCTTTAGAAGTCTCGTAATCCTCTAAAGTAGCATCTGTGCCTAAAAGTTTATTATTTGAGAAATCTTTAGTGAATTGTTGAGAGTTAGTAACTACAGAAGTAACTTGTACGGCAAAGTCTGACCTATATTTACCCGGGAATAGATTATCTGCAACTTCATTAAAGATTTGAGTTAGCTTTGTTGCATGCTTTTGACTAACTGCAAATACCAGAGTTTTGCCAATTAACCTCTCCCCCTCAGCATCGATGATTGGGTCTGTTAACGCATTTTTGAAAAAGGTTTCTACAAATTGACGATTTGTATTCTCAGATAGAAATGATTTTTCAAAATCTTTCTTACCAAATACTCCCTCTACTTCTTCACCATTTTCAGTAATCACTACTCTATATCCATCCTCAGAAAGCATTTCACTAGTTATTTCTGTTCGGCAATCAGCTACCTTTGGGTTAATAAGATACCCATCAGTTACACCACTAATCAAGTCATATCTAAAAGTAGGCTCACCAGATTCACAACCAAAGGTAATATATGTGCTTTTAAGCTGTCTTATTTCTTGCTCCCTAGGATCTAATTCTCCAAACTCAACTCCCTTTAGATAGTCTTTAGGAGTTGCAGTTAGTCCAAGCTTATAACCATAGAAGTATTCAAATACGCTACGGCTAACTCCAGATATTGACCTATGAGCTTCATCAGAAATTACTAAATCAAAATCGGTTGGTTTAAATATTTTGGCGTATCGATCATCTTTAGTGAAAGACTGTACAGTTGACACTACTACATGCCCTGCACTCCAATTTCTACGATCTTCTTTGTAGATCACAGAAGTATAATCGCTTCCAAAATATTTCTTGAACGCTATATCTGTTTGGTCTTCTAGCTCTAATCTATCTACTAAAAACAGTACTCGCTTTGCGTTTCCTGTTTGAAGAAATAGTTTGATAATTGCAGCAGCAGTTAATGTTTTACCAGTTCCTGTCGCCATCTCAAGCAGATATCTGTTTTTACCTTTCTGAGTAGCAGCCTGAATAGATTTAACAGCATCTAACTGGTATGGTCTCATAAATCTGAGACCGTGCTTTTCTACTAGCATCTCTCTTCCAATATCCTGTCCAAATTCTTTGAGTAGTGGATCTGCTTCATATTCTGGATATTGAGAAAGTGCAATGTAGTCGTTTTCTATTTCTCGTTCCCATAGAGGCTCCACATCTATTTTGTTATCGTTGAGGTTTTGTAATTCAGACTGACTTGGGAATGAGAATATTTGTTGAGGATTTCCTTGTGCGAGGTTCCACATGTAATGTTCCTCACCATTTGAAAGAATTATGATGTCGATCCCAAGTGATTCTGCGTAGTTTCTGGCTTGTTCTTTGGCAGATAGTGGGTCTATAGTTGATTTCTTTGCCTCAATTATTCCCAAAGGGAATCCACTCTCATCTTTTAGTAAGTAATCGGCAAAGGTCCCTTTACGTGATTGCTTATCTTTGATATTGAGCTCTAACTCAACATTTATAGGATTCGATTTATCGAGCCCTAGGTTCCAACCTGCTTGGTGAAGTAGGTTGTCTATTGCTACCCTAGCTTGGGCTTCTGATTCCATACTCTCATCTTGACTGATATTTTATTTTACTTTACCGAAGACGCAACCACCAGTCTAGCCTTATAATATTGATGATAGCCATGATAAAATCCACCATGAAAAACCCATTCCACAACCTCCTAATCCGCATCCTAGTCCCTGCGCACATGCGTCCTGATGGCAAATCGCCTGTAAAGCAAACTGAGCAAGTCACCAAACCAGAAGCTCGCCCATCAGTAACCCCAGCCCAGCTCAAAGCAGCCTTCGCACCCTTAATTAAAGACGTTTATGAGTTTGAGTATGCGGCGGCTGAGAGTATCGATGGCTTAGAGTCATTCACCTCCCAACACTTTATAGGCGACCCCTCTGCTCTAGTCTCTAAAGAAACAGGTGAGGTGCTTACCTTCTTGTATCAAATAAAGCATCCAGAGGCGGATGTATGGTACAGAGTGTACATAGACAATCATCAATGGGAAAGCAGCACATACCTCATGTCTCAGACCAACGGAGAGATGTTTACTGTGCAGAAGTTTGCAGAGCAGCCTAAAATAGAAGTTCATCCAGAAATCGACACCACCAACCTCTACATTCAACCCCGCAACAGCAAAATTACGCTTAACAAGAAGAGGCAGCTTCCAGATTGGGAGTCTATGGATGGCCTAGATAGATCTGTGCGTGAGCAACTAAACAGCCTAGGCAAATGGGACTGGAACGACCTGAGCAGTCTGCGAGAGCAAGAAGGACTGATGCATGGCAAATCTCACCTAGGTGGCTACCCAGATTGGATTCAGGGACTAGAGATCCCAGACGGCTTCGAGCTATCAGACTTCGTGTTTGAAATCGCCAGCGAGTACGAAGTAGCTAAGATTGGCATCGGCGACAGCGGTAGCTTATACGTGTTTGAAAAGGATGGGGAGTTTGGGGTGGTGTGGCAGTGCTACTAGACCTAAACCAACAAAGGATCACTCAATATCGCTAAATTCCTTATCGATGTTCCTCTAGCTTTCTCCCAAGTGGGGGTTATGCTTGGAATAAGGTGCATTCTGCCAGTGCCTCCTCCTAGATCTTGCGGAGCTAGTCCACTAGAGATCAGAGCTGCACTACTAAGTCTATTCACAAACTCCTGGGGGCTGAGCGTTATCATCTTATAGTTACCGTCATCGTTATCAATTGATTCTAACGAGTAAGGATGACCCCAAAACAAGCAGAATCTAGCACCGATAGATTGAGATTCTGCATAAGTAACATTTGTATAGTATTCCGAAACATCTTCGGGCATATCCACTCCACCAAACTCAGCTGGGAGGTATAAGCCTAGCTCAGACAAGACTGCTGCTGATTCCTGGCTGTCAGTAACTTCTATCATCAAGCCCGGCTGTTTAATTAGGTTGTATCTATCTAGTGTTGCTCTATGTTGGTCGTACTTTTCAGGCTCATCAAAATAGTAGTTGTAGTCGACCAGAAAGCTTCTGTCACCTAGATTAATCTGAATCAGAGCCTCCATAGAGAATCGTTGGCTTTCTTCTACATCTTGACCATAATGTGGATCTAGCCTTCGATCTAGTACGGCAATTATTGGCCGGATCGATATATCTTCAAGATTTTCTGGTTGCTCTACCCCAAAGGCTTGCCATCCAAGGTTTACGGTTAATAGCTTTAGTATTACGGACTCCAAATTCATACAAAGAGCTCTACTTTCGATTCCAACACCAAAATACTTATGAATCAGCCCCTCGTCGTAAAGCACGTCAGCAAGGTCTTGCATAAGAGTGATTAAGTCTTCTGGTGTATTTATCTCCCGATCTTTTAGAATATTCGGCATTGCATGTTCTGCAGTAAATTCCGGAACAGTATCTGCAAGTTGTTTAGGAAGGTACCTAAGTAAGTCTCTAACGGAGTTTTCGGGGAACTCTTGTTCTAATCTCACGATTTCATCATGTAGCTGCTGCGTAGTAGCTGGCTTGGCATGCTCTGTATATGCCACTACCTCTAATCTTTTAGGCCATTCTCTAGTGGCTTCTGCTACCAACTGTTCGTCTATACGTCTTTCTTTCTTGATTCTAGGTGGAAATATAATGGTATATATTTTTTCGATGAATTCCCGCAGTCCTTCGTGAAAAGCTGTATTGTCTCCTGAGATTTCAGCACTAAACTCATATGCGTATCCTTCTTCCGTATTCTTCATGTCCGAAAAGCTTATTCGTCCTGGAATGTCATTATTGATTATTTTTAGACTGTTTATTGGGAATCTGTTTGCGACGAGAAGTGTCTCGGCATCTATTATGAACTCAAACTGCTTATATACGAACTTAACCTCTCCTGCTCTAGGATCTAGGTTAATTAGTTTAAGTCCCAAACCTCTTAATGCATTTTGTTTTTTACTATCTGCTCTGAGATTTACTGCAATTACTGCAGCTAAGGTAATTAGCTTTGTCTTTTCTTCGACTAGAAGTTCTGGATTGGTTGGTAGTTCTTGAGCCATATATGACTATATATTATGGTTAGAACTATATGCAAATTTTACTCTCATGATAATGGTAATATGTAGCTAAGTAACAGAAATACCATGAAAGCAACCGAAATAAAGAGCATCATCAGCTCCCTAAAAAAAGGAAAGATCTACTTTAAGCCCCTACCCTACGGCGATGTTATTGGTGGAACTTGGATCCACTACGATAAATCTAAAAAGAAATACGTAGAGAGGTATATAAATGAGAGTGTCTTCGATCGTGGTCGAGAAGACTATACTAGAGAGATGACTCTAAAACAGCTAAAAGAGATGTTTACAGACGAAAGCTATACAGATAGAAAGTACATCATCTCTAAGAAATCTGAGAAGTATGAGCTAGTTGATGAGTTTAAGGTTGAAGAGCGATGGTAAATACTTTCCCGTCATCAATTACCACAGCCTCGCCATCTCTAAGCAGCTTGTAATCAAACTCGGGCTTGAGGTGCTTCTTTATCTCTTCGATGGTGTCGTCTTTGACGTGAGGATAAATCTGAAAGTCAATGTACCCTAGCCCTGGAATATCAATTGCTTCTGGCTCCGGCTCGTTTAGGTACCACGAAGAAGCATCCTGCACATCAGACATCACCATGCTGCCTGCGCTAGAGCCCACGTATACAACTCCTGCATCGAGTAGCTTTGGCAAGATTACGTCGAATCCGCTCTTGTGCATCATCTGGGCAAGGTAGCCGCTGAATCCGCCGTTAACGTAGATCACATCGTAGTCGTAGAGTGTCTCTAGGTCTGCTGGACTTAAATCTTTGAGGACAAAGTCAGTAATCTTCCAGTCATACCAATCGATCAGTTCCTGCCTCTCTTCTGCTATCCACGACTTGTCGTTATCGGCCGGTGTGCCATGCCCAGCATCAGGAATGAAAGCTACTTTGAGTCCTTTGATCGACTTGCCTATTAGCTTCTCGAATTCTGGTACTAAGTTATCTGTGATTGTGCTTGAGGTTAGGAATAGCTTCATTGGGTATTTTACCCTAAATCTAGTGTTAAAATTCGCCAGTGTACAAGAAGTAGATTGGACTTCGAAATATCAAGTAATTGCAGATTTTCTGGCACCTCCAATGTGGGATTATGTAGCTTCAAAATAGATCAATCTGTGCAGCACCAAGGGGATGGATTCACTTCTGTCCCTGTTTTTTACTACCCTTAGATTATAATGCGGTATATCATATGCTATACATTAAGTTTTTGTACATGAAGAATTTGGTTACCGCCCTGTTATTCGCTTTCCTTGTATTTATTTCTTTCCCGAGTAGTATTAGTGCTCTTAGTTGTATTGTGCGCGAAGATGTTGTGTTTTCTGACACATACGTAGAATGTATAGATAATGTCTGTAATGGCTTTACGGCTGGGGAGGGATTCACAAGCGAATGGAACTGTAATACTGAACCATATATCTTACACCACTCTTATACTGTGATGACCGGAGATGTTCCAGACGGGATATATAAAATCACGAATGAAAACTTTATTGTAAAACTCAATTATGATTCAATAGGTGAACCCATAGACTTTGAGTATCCAGAAGTCTACATTAAACGTGATGGAACACTGTGGCAGTATACTCTAAATGATCCAATTTCGCCTGCCGGAGGCATTAACTTTAAGTTACTTGAGTTCGAGTATATTGTAAGATTGTATTTAATTAGGTATTTAATTGAATTAATCCCTGCGATCTTAGTTGTGGCTGTGTTTGCGATAGGTGTTGTTTATTCAAGGTTAAAGAAAAAGTGGATTATGCAGACTGTAGGGATATCTTTTCTATTTAACCTCGGAGTAACCGCAGTAATTTTTGGGCCTAATTTTACAGGCCTATCCTCTGACTTATTTATAATCTCAATCTTAGCGGCAATTGTAATCACTTCTATACTAAACTTGTTTAGATTGGTGCATCCAATTGCGAACCTTTTTACTACCCTTAGGTCATAATGCCTGAATTGCAACACATTCACGAGAAGGCATTTGGCTAGAAGATCGAAGTATAAGGGTACTCGTAAAAACGAATACCCTTGGTAGTTCTGAGGCATTCTAAGATGCCTCGGCCAGCTGTTTTACCAGACAGGCATTTGTGAGCTTAGTCATTAGAAAGTATTGCTCTGCTCCCTGTGGGACTTCACATACTTCTCTATCAAGTATATGAGAGTAATATCTCACGACGACAGGTCCACCTACCAGCCTCTTGGCTGAATCTAGGTGCAATGGCAGGTCAGTTGCAACCACCTCGACCTGTGTGCAGTTCTGCAATAGCATAGGTAGAACTCCTTTCTGACATTAGCGTATGATGATATCACTCTTACTTAGAAATGAAAACGCTCTAATTCATCATTAGAGCGTTTATACTTATTGTTTAAATAACTGAGGGTTGAATTATTCTCCCCGAACAAAGCTTTCGGGTACGTTATAGAGATGCTGTTGATGGTCATCTGCAATAACTACCGAATAGATTGGCGTGCGGTTTCCCAATTCTAGTATTGGAATTTGTATTAATCCACTTACACGATAGGTGACCTGTTCGAGATTACCGCCCAGTCTGGTATTAACAAATTGATGTCCGAGTCTGTAGTTATGATTGGCGGGACGTTGATCGTAGAGGCTACTATTCACCCATATTTCGCCTTTGTACTTCTTCTTATGGACTAATGTCTTTATATATATCACATCGCCGATTCTAAACGCTTCTTCGAGATCTATAAGATCGTATTCATAGCATTCAGGTGTAGTTACCCTTTTCGGTAGGTACTTCGGTTTATCAAGCAAAATACCTAGCTGAGCGGTGCAATCGGTTAAGTCTATGTCCTTCATGTCTTTTGAAGACAACTTCTTTGCCTTAAAAGTACCTTCATCCGTCTCGACCAGTGCAGAAAAGCGAACGTTGCCACTCCGAGTAGGATTGAGTTCTTTATAGAGAAAGTGTCTTCTCTTCCCCTTTATAAAGACTTGGAACATGCCAGGTAGTTCTTCACGCTGTTCTCTTAAGTGGCCTAGTAGGCACTCTAGTGCTTCTTCGTCT
>CAYGMI010000021.1:0-1613 GCA_964351125.1 uncultured Candidatus Saccharibacteria bacterium
TGAGATTTTCGTGAGCCAAGGAGCATCATCTTGCACTGGTCCTGAAGGATGTAGACAGTTCGCGCTTAACGGAAACCCGGTATATGCGGTGACCGATGGATTCTTAGGGGTAATAAATGACGCAGCAGGATTCTTAGGCCCTATAATCGTTGCACTATTTTCTTTCATTACACTTATCACAGGACTTAGAATTATGTGGAAGCTTATCAAACGTTATCTATATATGATGTTTATGCCACCATTAGCCCCATTCTGGTTCGTAGGAATTGCAGTCCCTGGTGCAGGAACCGAAACTATTATGAGGTATATGAGGGTAATGGCTTCCGTAACACTAAGTTTCTTGGTCACATATACTATGTTCTTATTAACAATAGTATTAGCCAGTGCAGAATTTAGATTATCTATTCCAGGGTTTGAGCAAACAAACTACAGCCCTCCACTTATTGGACTAGGTGGAATAGGCGTAGGTGATGCCACAAGTCAGGTAACATTTGCCAACAACTTCATCTTCAGTATTCTTGCTGCCGGTGTATTCCTTTCTATTCCAGGTGTGATTGATATGGTAATAAAAGGACTAAAAGCCGATCAACCTCTGCCTGAAATATTCTCAGCTCCTCTTAATGAGTTAAAGAGATCAAGTAACATTGCATTCAGACAAGCACCTGCCTTAGCTTATACAGCTGGCAGAAGGCTGGGAGGAGCAGCTAGTAGAACTGCTGGCGGATTATCTGCAGGAGCATCAGGAGTTAGTGGATTCATCTATGGTAATAGAATTAACCAGGCAACAGGAAAAACCTATGGAGAAGAGTATAGAGCTGGTAGAGAGAAAGCTCTTGCTGAAAAGGCTGCCGAAGTTGCTAATCGTGGATTTATTGGTAGAAACATAGGAAGAGCAGGACTCGCAGCCAATAGAGCTATCTCAAGTGGAACTGCAGGATTCGTCACAGGTGGATCTGCTAAACCAATAGCTGCTCCAAGTACAACTGTGGCAGGATTCTCTCTAATAGTTAAAGTAAACGAGCAGGAAACAAGAAGAGCAAACGTCAACACAGGACAGATTCGATCTGGTTTGCGTAAGGTAGTGAAGTTGGTGATTAAGAGTAATGCTTCTAGTGACGATAAACCACCATTACTAGGTACTCTAAGTATCGTCAACCAAAAGGGTACTACTATCGGTAAGCTTGTAAGTAACAATTCTGCTATGCCAGAACTTAACATGAATGTAACCAGTGCATGGACAGGCCCAGTTAAACTTCCTGGAAAAGATGAGTATGAAATTCCGGTCGATATAGTACCAAAGAATACCTTCCCATCCAGTCTTACAAGTGATGAACTATTTGTAATGTCTTCTTCACTTGGAGAACTACCTAAGATTAGAATACAACTAGGAGATAGCTTCAAAGAAAAAGCAATCGACGTATTCGAGATCCAAGTAAACAAGAGTTAGTAATCTCTATCTACTATTAATCTATGGCAGCAGGTAATCCGACACTAAATAACTTCGGTAATTCTTTGGGTAATGCCGGCGAAGACTTTATAAGTAGTACTGCTAGACGGCTAGATAAAGGAGCCAGAGCTTTCGGGAAAACCGTGAACAATGCCATTGGCGACGC